>JACOTA010000052.1 GCA_016178585.1 Nitrospirota bacterium | reverse complement strand
CCCAAGAACAGCGATAGAAAGTTGTCATTGCGAGCGAAGCGAAGCAATCTCGCCATCGTGAACCGAGATCGCCACGCACCCTGCGGGCGCTCGCGATGACAGGAAAAACAAGGAGTTACAAATCCTATCGCTGTTCTTGGGGGATTAAGACGATTTTTTTAGGGTTTTGACAGGAATTTTCAGGTCCTGGATTTTTTTTCGAAGGGTATTTCGGTTTAATCCAAGGATTTCAGCAGCTTGTATCTGGTTCCCCCTGGTTTCTTTTAAAGCCAGGGTAATTAAAGGCCGCTCAAATTCCTGCAGGAGGGTGTTATAAAGGTGACTTTTTTTAGCCGGATAGCTTTTTTTGATAAAAGCTTTTAATTTTGATTCCAAGAAATCTTCCATGTAAAGTTCTTTATGAGGTTTTTCGTCTTCATGACCCTCGTTCATGATTGAATGGGATAGGTCCTCCAGATGAACGAGGGTTTTTTTTAGGAATTTCGATGAACCTATAATAACAAGGGTTTTTTTTAAATCGGACTTGAGCGTTTGCGCCAGCATTGTGGCATGGCAATCTTCTTTTCCGGTTTCAAGAAGAATGAGTCTGGTTCCGGAAGAAGGAAGGGAGCTTTTTAAAGAATCATCATAGGAGGTTGCTTCGCAAGCAATGTTAGATTTCTGGAGCGTTGTTTGATAAAGTGTCGAAAGTTCTGGGTCTTCATGGAAAAGAAAGACTGTTTGCTTGTGCATGAATGCTCCGGGAGTGGGGAATTTTTTAATCTTGAATGAAAGAACCAAGACCAGCGATAGACTTCGCACCCACTTATTAATCATGTCATTGCGAGCACCGAAGGGTGCGTGGCAATCTTATCGTAAAATCTTGAGATTGCTTCACTTTGTTCGCAATGACAGCTTTCTAACTCTGTTCTTGGGACAGAAGCGTAAAAACTGTTATCCTATCTAAAGATCCGGCGGAAATTATTTAAGAGCGGTTAAAAAACCTGATCGTCCGGCGGACCAGGAAAAGAAGAGGTGAAAAAATTGAAGGAACCTGTGATCGTCAGCGCAGTACGTACCCCCATGGGAAGTTTCAACGGAAATTTAAGTTCCATTCCGGCCACGCGCCTTGGAGCCATCGTCGTGAGGGAGGCCCTAAAACGCGCGGGAGTTCAAGGATCCGAGGTTGAGGAGGTTATTATGGGAAATATCCTCTCGGCGGGACTGGGTCAGGCCCCTGCCCGACAGGCCGCCCTGTACGCGGGTCTGCCTAAAACCGCAGGCGCTCTCACCATCAATAAAGTCTGCGGGTCCGGTCTTAAGGCGGTTATGTTGGCCGCTCAGGCGGTTAAAGCCGGAGACGCTCAGGTGGTTATCGCCGGTGGAATGGAAAGCATGTCGAATGCTCCTTACCTCCTCATGAAGGCGCGCAACGGTTATCGGATGGGCCACGGCGAACTCATCGACAGCATGATTAAAGACGGTCTCTGGGATGTCTATGATGATGTCCACATGGGAAACGCGGCAGAACTTTGCGCGGAGAAGTTCCATATTTCACGGGAGGAGCAGGATCAATTTGCCATAACCAGTTATCAAAGAGCCTTAACGGCTCAGAAGAAGGGTCATTTTAAAGAAGAAATTGTTCCGGTTTCCGTTTTGCAAAAGGGAAATGAAAACTTGATTAAGGAAGATGAGGCGCCCGGGAAAGTTAATTTTGAAAAAATGAGGTCTATAAAACCGGTTTTTAAAGATGGGGGAACCGTTACGGCGGCCAATGCCTCCTCCCTTGGCGACGGAGCGGCGGCTTTGGTGGTGACAGACTCTGAAACGGCTCAAAAAAAAGGTCTTAAGCCCCTGGTGAAAATTGTCGGATACGCCTCTTCGGCAACAGAACCGGTTTGGTTTACCACGGCCCCCGTTCAAACGATTGAAAGGCTTCTAAATAAAACCGGTTATCGGATATTGGATGTCGATCTTTTTGAAATCAACGAGGCTTTTTCCGTCTCCTCGATTGCCGTCAACCGAAAGTTAGCGTTGGACCCGGAAAAAGTTAATATTTGGGGAGGGGCGGTTGCATTAGGCCACCCCATCGGCGCCAGCGGAAGCAGAATATTGACGACGCTGATCCATGCCTTAAAAGCTCTCAATAAACGATTGGGAGTTGCCGCCATTTGTCTCGGAGGAGGAGAAGCCGTAGCGATGATGGTTGAAAATGTTGATTAGATCGTGTCTTAATAAACATTTTCCGGAGAAAAAAGGATGAGAAAAATAGCTGTTTTAACCAGCGGTGGAGATGCTCCTGGAATGAATGCCGCCATCCGGGCGGTCACGCGGACAGGCCTCGCCGCCGGATTAGAAATCTTTGGCGTTCGCTCGGGTTATTCCGGGTTGATGGCGGGAGATTTTATTCCCTTAGGGACCCGGGACGTCGGGGGGATTATCGAACGGGGTGGAACAATTTTAGGAAGCGTCAGGGTCCAGGCGTTCGAAACCGAAGAGGGGCGTCGTCGGGGGCTCGCCCAACTTCAGGCCAGGGAGATCGACGCTTTAATTGTCATTGGAGGCAACGGGTCACAGACCGGAGCCTATCTCCTTTCCCAGCTTGGTTTTCCTGTCGTTGGGGTGGCTTCAACCATTGATAACGATCTGGTGGGAAGCGACATCACCATCGGCGTTGACACGGCGATGAACACTGCCCTGGAAGCGATTGATCGGATAAAAACAACGGCTTCTTCACACCATCGGGCCTTTTTGGTCGAGGTGATGGGTCGAGATTGTGGTTATCTTGCCTTGATGGTCGGAATAGCCGGAGGGGCCGAAGTCATCGCGATTCCGGAGGCGCCTTGTGAACCGGAGGAGATTGCCAGGGAACTCCGGGCGGCGTATGACAGGGGCAAGGGATTTGCCATCGCGGTGATTGCGGAGGGAATGCCCTACAAAGCGGCCGATATCGCCGCTTATTTTAAGGAGCATCGTGAAAGAATTGGTTTTAGTCTCAGGGTCACCTGCCTGGGACATATTCAGCGCGGGGGCTCGCCAACCGCTTTTGACCGTTTACTGGCAACCCGGATGGGCGCCTCGGCGGTTGAAACGTTAATGCATGGAAAGGAAGGCGTTTTGATTGGTTTACTAAACGGAGAAATGACGATGACCCCTCTGCGAGAGGTCGCCCATCTAAAAAAACAGGTCGATCTTCGGCTATTGGCGTTGGCCCGCACCCTCGCACAATAAAAATTTCGTCGTTTTTTTAAATTCTTTACTCTTTTCCGTTTTCATCCTCTTTCTTTTCTTTGGTAAATTTTAATGTTTGATGGTCTGAGTCGACGAGGATCCGGTCCCCTTCCTTAAATTCGCCCGCCAGGATTTTCAGCGCAAGGGTATTGAGAATGTCCCGCTGGATTAACCGTTTTAAAGGTCTGGCGCCAAACACCTGATCGTAGCCGATGCGCGCGAGATAACTTTTTGCTGATTCCGTCAACGTCACATCTATTTTTTTCTCCAGCAGCCGTTTTTTTAGAAGATTCAACTGGATGTCGACAATGGTTTTAAGTTGATCCTCCGTTAAAGAATGGAAAATAATGATGTCGTCGATCCGGTTTAAAAATTCAGGTCTGAAATTTTCCCGAAGAACCGTCATGACCCGGGTTTTCATTTTTGCTTCATCTTTGGCCAGTTCGGAAATCTGCTGGCTTCCCAGGTTGGAGGTCATGATGACCGCGGTATTCTTAAAATCCACGGTTCTTCCCTGTCCGTCGGTCAACCTTCCATCGTCCAAAAGTTGAAGGAGGACATTAAAAACATCGGGGTGTGCTTTTTCGATTTCATCGAATAAAAGGACGGAATAGGGTTTCCGGCGGACCGCTTCAGTGAGCTGTCCTCCTTCTTCAAAGCCGACATAGCCGGGCGGGGCGCCGATTAAGCGCGCCACCGAATGTTTTTCCATATACTCCGACATATCGATCCGGATCATCGCCTGTTCCTGATCAAACAGGAACTCCGCCAGCGCCCGGGCCAGTTCAGTTTTTCCCACCCCCGTGGGGCCCAAAAAGATAAAGGAACCTAACGGACGATTGGGGTCTCCAATTCCGGCCCTCGACCGGCGGATGGCATTCGAAACCGCTTCAATCGCTTCTTGCTGGCCGACGACCCTCCTTTTTAACCGGTTCTCCATCTGAACGAGTTTTTCCACTTCTCCTTCGAGCATTCTCGCCACGGGAATTCCGGTCCATTTGGAAACAATATGGGCAATATCCTCGTCGTCAACCTCTTCCTTGAGCATTCTCGTTTTCGAATTCTGTAGTTTGGCATTAGCTATTTCCAACTCTTTGGCAAGGTCCACCAAACGGCCATATTTGAATTCAGCCGCGCGGCCTAAATTGCCTTCCCGTTCAGACTTTTCTGCTTCTAATTTAGTGTTTTCAATTTCCTCTTTTTTACGGCGAATTTCCTGAATGATTTCTTTTTCAGATTTCCATTGCGCATTCAAAACCATGTTTTCTTCTTTTAAGGCGGAAATGTCTTTTTTGATTTTTTCCAGTCGTTCTAAAGATTCTTTATCTTTTTCTTTCTTAACCGCTTCTCTTTCTATTTCAAGCTGGAGAATTTTGCGTTCAATTTCATCCAGGGCGGTTGGTTTACTGTCAATTTCCATCCGGAGACGGGAAGCCGCTTCATCAATCAAATCAATGGCTTTGTCGGGCAAAAAACGATCAGAGATATATCGGGAAGATAAAACGGCGGCGCTAACGATTGCGGAATCCTTAATCCGAACGCCATGATGTACTTCGTACCGTTCTTTTAAGCCTCTTAAGATCGAGATGCTTTCCTCGACGGTCGGTTCATCCGCCAGGACCGGCTGAAAGCGCCGTTCCAGCGCCGAGTCTTTTTCAATATATTTCCGGTATTCCTTAAGAGTGGTCGCGCCCACGCACCGAAGCTCTCCCCTGGCCAGGGGAGGCTTGAGCATATTTGATGCGTCCATCGCCCCCTCGGCCGCGCCGGCGCCGACAAGGGTGTGGAGTTCGTCGATAAAGAGGATAATTTTCCCCTCGGCATCAATGACCTCTTTTAAAACAGCTTTGAGCCTTTCTTCAAACTCCCCTCTAAACTTTGCCCCCGCGATGAGCGCCCCCATATCCAGAGCCACGACTTTCTTATTTTTAAGCCCTTCCGGGACATCCCCTTTGTAAATCCGCTGGGCAAGACCTTCCACGATCGCGGTCTTTCCCACGCCGGGCTCTCCAATTAAGACAGGGTTATTTTTCGTCCGCCGTGAGAGAACCTGAATGACCCGCCGGATCTCTTCATCCCGTCCGATGACGGGATCGAGTTTTCCTTTTCGAGCGAGGTCTGTTAAATCCCTGCTATATTTTTGCAGGGCCTGATATTTTTCTTCGGCGTTGGGATCTGTGACCCGTTGAGATCCGCGAAATTCGACAAGGACCTTTAAAATATTTTCCTTATCAATCCCCTGAGTTTTCAAAAGCCTGCCCGCAACGCCTAAATCTTCCGACATCGCGATGAGAAGATGCTCTGTGCTGACATATTCATCCTTGAGGAAATCAGCCTCTTTCTCTGCTTTTTCAATTGTTTGGATAAGGCGTGGAGAGAGGTAAATCTGTCCACTCGATATTCCGCTCCCGGTTACCCGGGGAATTTTTTTGATTTCCCCTTCCAGGCCTTGTCCGAGGGCATCGATATTTGCGCCTAATTTTTGAAGAATCGGGAGAATAACCCCCCCCTCCTGTTGAATCAGCGCCAAAAGAAATTGTTCGACATCGACTTGCGGGTGGTTTCTTTTTTCCGCTTCTCTTTGAGCCGTTTGAAGGGCTTCCTGAGTTTTTATGGTGAGCTTTTCAGGGCGTATCATATTGATTTTCCTTAATTTTATTTGTTAAGAGATGGGTAAAAACATAAAAATAAATAGAACATTATACTTTACTATCTGGGGCCTGAAAATTTAAAGTCAAGGGGAGATTTATTTTTTGAAGCTTGAGTTTTTTATCCGGCTTCTTTACTCTAACGCAATGATTTCGAATTGGACACCGAAAGATGTCAGACAAGAGGTAGAAGCGTTAATCCGGTCGGTTGGAGACCAAACAGCCGATCATCCGGATGAGGTTGAGGTCTTTAACCGGCGGTTGGAAAAATTACGGAGCGTTTACCGGAACGAACCTCAGCTTTTTACGCCTGATTTGATCCATGCCCTCCAGCGGTTGACAAAACCCGTTCCATCGAAACCTCAAGTTTCCCCTCAAGAGGTTCTGAAGACTACTTTTGGCTACACCGCCTTCCGGCCCGGACAGAAAGAGAGTATAGAAGCCATTCTTTCCGGGAGGGATTGTCTCGGAGTCATGCCAACCGGCGCCGGAAAGTCTCTGATTTTCCAGATTCCGGCCTGTATTTTTTCAGGCGCGACGCTGGTCATCTCCCCGCTCATCGCCTTAATGAAAGACCAGGTCGATCATTTACTTGAAAAAG
This sequence comes from Nitrospirota bacterium, assembly GCA_016178585.1. Lineage (NCBI taxonomy): Bacteria > Pseudomonadati > Nitrospirota > Nitrospirota bacterium. Next base: position 17,056 of record JACOTA010000052.1, on the reverse strand, counting down.
GAATCCGGGCGACCTACATCAATTCAAGCTTGACCCTTCCCGAAAAAAAAGACCGGCTCCAACGTTTAAAACAGGGTGAGTATCACCTGGTGTACGTCGCTCCGGAAGGGTTGGAAGGTTCTTTGATGGAGTTTCTGGCGGGCGTCAACATTAATTTGATTGCGGTGGATGAGGCGCATTGTATCAGTCAATGGGGCCATGATTTTCGTCCCTCCTACCGGAATCTTTCCGGCTTAAAATCACGGTTTGGCGGGGTCCCTGTGCTCGCTCTCACGGCAACCGCCACTGAAAAAATTTCCGCAGACATTATTCAACAGCTGGGAATGAGTCATCCGCTCAGGTTCAAAGGGTCTTTTTTTCGGTCTAACCTCCGGATTCATGTTTACAAAAAAGGGAATGGAAGAACCGCCCGGGAAGAAATTTTAAAACTCGTACGGGCGCGGGCCCGACAGTCGGGAATTATTTACTGCTTAAGCCGCAAAGGGGTTGAACAGACCGCCAGGTTTCTTACCGAAAAGGGAATACGAGCGCTGCCCTACCATGCCGGAATGGAGCCGGATGAACGGACGAGCGTTCAGGAAGCTTTCCAGCGCGACGACGCCAGGGTGATTGTTGCCACTGTGGCCTTTGGAATGGGAATAGACAAACCGAATATCCGTTATGTCATTCACCGTGATATGCCGAAAAATATCGAAGGGTATTACCAGGAAATCGGCCGGGCCGGGCGAGATGGTTTGGAAAGCGATTGTGTCTTATTTTACTCCTGGTCCGAAGTGATCAGTTATGAGCGATTTTTAAAAGAGGTTCCTGACCCGGATTTAAAGAGAAAGCTCATGAGGCAGACGAGGGAAATTTTTTCATGGGCGGAGAAGAAAACATGCAGGCATCAATCGCTGATTTCTTATTTTGGGGAGACGATTCCGCCGTGTAAAAACGCCTGCGATTTTTGCCTGAAGCTCGACCTTTTGTCGGAGCCTGGCAACCCTGCAGCCGCATCAAGTTCCCCTCGTGTCCTCCTATCCACCTCCCCCTCCAAACTTCCTCCAGAAGAGAAGGAAACCTTATCCTTTAAGGAGGAAGAGCTTCTGGCCAGGCTGAAGAATTTAAGGAAACGATTAGCCCGTGAAAAAAAACTTCCGGCGTTCGCCGTTTTCAGCGATGCCGTGCTTCTTAAAATAACATTGGTACACCCCACCTCGGAATCCGGGCTCCTCCAAATCCGGGGGATCGGACCGAAAAAGCTGGCAGAATACGGTCAGATCTTCCTGCAGGAAATCCGATCAGGCGGTGGAAACCGGAAATAAGAGATTGAACTTCCTAAGATAATTCAGTACCTTATTCCCATGAACGATTTATTTAATGATTTAATAAAAATCATGTCCCGCCTGCGGGGAGAAAAGGGGTGTCCGTGGGATCGACAGCAGACCCACGATTCGCTTAAACCCTATCTGATCGAAGAGAGTTACGAAGTCCTGGAGGCGATTGACTTAAAAGATCCCAAACATTTGGCGGAAGAGCTGGGGGACCTCCTTTTACAGGTTGTTTTTCATGCCCAAATCGCAGAAGAAAAAGGGAATTTTTCAATTGAAGGTGTTTTAAAAGGTTTGGTCGAAAAGCTAATCAAAAGGCATCCCCATGTCTTTGGCGGAGAAGAGGCGCCGACTGCCGAAAAAGTCCTTCATAATTGGGAAAAAAGCAAAATGAAAGAAAAAGAGGGGATCCGGCAATCTTATCTTGACGGCGTTCCGCCTTTTCTTCCTTCACTGATGAGGGCCCAAAAGGTCCAGAAAAAAGCCGCAAGAACCGGGTTTGATTGGGAAAAAAAAGAAGACGTCATGGCCAAGGTCGAAGAAGAATGGGATGAATTTAAAAGGGCCCTCGACAAAAAAGAACAGGATGAAATCGAAGACGAGATGGGAGACCTCTTTTTTACCGTGGTAAATCTTGCCCGCACGCTGAAACTGGATTCCGAACAAATCTTGCGGAAATCGACGGACAAGTTTATCTCCCGTTTTCAGTTGATGGAAAAAGAAGCGAAAAGAAAAGGGCTTCTCCTTGAACACCTTACCCCGGATGAGATGAATCACCTGAACAGAGTTAGAAAGCTGTCATTGCGAACAAAGTGAAGCAATCTCAAGACTTTACGATAAGATTGCCACGCACCCTTCGGTGCTCGCAATGACATGATTAATAAGTGGGTGCGAAGTCTATCGCTGGTCTTGGGCAACGGGTCAGAACTTGCAATTTATAGAATAAGATGTTTGACTTGCAGAACGGAATGCCCTTTTATCGCAATATAGATGATTTCATGATCTGAAAGAAATCGTAATCCTGCGATCGCATCATAAATCGGGCCTTCTTGCCCGTCAATGACAACCCGCCATCTCCGGTTGATTGCCGCTGCATAAGCATAATGCCGGCCATCCGGGCTAAACCTGGGATCGGTTACCGTATGATATTCATTAGAAAGCTTCCAGTCCACAGCCACCCTCCATCTTGTCTTAAAAGGGACCGCAAAAGCAATCCGTTGATCATCTGAACTAAAGACGAGATGGGGAAACGCGATGATATCCTCTGCCGGATAGCGGGTTCCTTCCGCCCGGTCCATGACAAGAAATCCCTTTCCATTTTCGAAAGCAACATAGGTCACTTTTTGTTCCTTCGGGGTGAATTGAGGGGGTCCAACGTCTTGATACTCCTTTCCCTCTACGCCATCAGTCACGATCTTCCATTTCCCATGACTGAAAGCTCTGTAAGCCAGATGCTGGCTGTCAGAGCTAAACCGCCCCCCCAGGAGCGCTTCAATAAAATCATAAGCTGGATCTTCCACTCCGTTGATGACCATAAACCATTTTTCCTCCCTCTTAGCGGCGTAAGCGATCTTTTGACCATCCGGACTGAAAAAGAGATGGCCGTCCAGGCCTCCTAAGGGAATCACCCCTTCATAATTTCCATGCTCTACCCCATCAATCACCACCTTCCAAAATCCCTGACGTTTGGCGCTATAAGCATAATGCCGTCCATCCGGAGAAAAGCCGACTGACCACGCCTCCAGGGTACGGTCCCATCCGTCCGTAATAAACCGCCATCGGTCTAGCTCCATGGTATAAAACAGATGCCGCCCGAATTGGGACCCTCCATTATAAACATCGGGTTTAAGATGGCTGGGATAGAAGCCAATCTCATCATACGCGGGACTCTCTGTTCCATCAATAACCACAAAAACTTTATTTTCCTGGTTGTTCTTTTTTTCGACGGCTACAAACGCGGTCCTTTGACTATCGGGGGAGAAGGTATAAGAAGGATAGATATCCGCATAAGCTTTGCTTTCCTGGGAATTGACCACCAAAACCCACTTGCCATTTTGTTGTGCCGCGTACATCAGCTTTTTGCCGTCGGGACTAAACCTGGCAATCCCATTAGAAATAAATCCTTCATAGACAGGGCCTTCTATCCCATCTGTGATCACGATCACCTTTTTCTCCCTATGATATATTTTATAGGCTACGTGTTGATCATCCTGGCTGATCCACAACGACGGAAAAGAATAAAACCAAAAACGTCTTTTTTCAAACTCGAGAGAAGGAGCGATACGATGAATCTCTGTTTCACCCCCTTGAATTCTACTCTGAGCCGCTTCCAGAATTTCAGGATCTTTTAACTTTATAAAAGCAGGAACAAATATTAAAATCAGGAAGATGACAAAAATATTGATATAAGCGCTCATCGATTTTGCCGCAATTATTTCTATCCTGCTTTTATCCTCTGATTGCCGATTACGGATCATTTTCCGGCGGAGATACCGTCCAAGCAGTGGCGCTAGGATTCCCGCCATCCCGCCGGCCAGGATCATAATGGCAATCGTCACACTATTGAACGGACCCATCCCTTGCCTTTCTATCGGAATTTGAAAGTGACCGCTATAAACGAAATAGTTTAAAAATGGTCCAAGGATCAAACTTTCCACAGCCATGTAAAACAGGCCCAAAATCGGATAGATGTTCTTTAACCGGTTTTTCAGCAAAATGAGAAAAGCTCCATCTCCCAGCAGTGCTGTGAGTACACCCAGGGATAGGAGGATAATGACCTGGTAGGGCTCCACATTTCCTTCATTCATCCAGGTCGAAAAAAGAAAGCTTAAAAATAAAAAATGAAAAATGGCTATGTAAGTCAAAACAGGCCGGCGGAAAAGCTCCAGCGCCGTCATTCGTAAGAATACAAAGGCCAGGTAATAAATAAATACGCCGAAATATGTCGGCGCCCAAACACTTAGAGGACTTAAGGGAGCCAAAAGAAAGGTTATGAACCCGTCCATGGCCCCAAAGGTCACGAGGACAAGAAGGAAAAAGGAACTTGTTCTTGCTGTTACCCAGCGTGATAAAAGTAGAATGAGTAAACTGATGCTAATCAAAATCATTGATCCAAGCAAAAGGAGGTGGGGAGGACTCCAAACTGCCTGAATTGTGTGAACTGATTCGATTCCAAAAAATTGATGCCAGAGGGCGTCAAAGGGAGCCGACAACAAGACAAAGAATACCCCCCATCCCCACCCTTTTAAAGGGGTCTCCACTGGAAACTGTTTTCTCCAGAGGGTAAGCCCCTGTAATAAAAATCCTAAAGCCGCCATCCCGACTCCCAGATAGAGTATCAGGTGGGGTAGAATCCAAAAAGATTCCCTGCCAAACGTGACATGCCACCAGGCATCGTAATATAAGGAAACCGCCGCGAGAAAAACTCCTAAAACCCCCAGAAAAAATGACTTAAGTGGCATAGAAACATCCTTTTTTATCATTTCCATTTTAAATTTGACGATTTTTCCAATGGGACCAGATGTATCTGACCAAAAAAATTGTTGGAAACTTCTTGCCAGCTCTCTTCCAGAACAGGCCGCGTTAATTGGGTTTGGCTAACGGGCGAAACAGACGGAACATTTCCCCCAATGACAGTCGTAACGATTGGCGAAAAAACGACCAGGTAAATCATCAGTAAAAATGAAGAGCCAGCCGCTGTTGTCATCCAAAAACGAGGCCATTTGTTCTCTTCTTGTTTTAGGCGGGAATGTGCTCCTTCCAAGAGCTTTATAAAGGGAGGAGTAGATTTCTTGTCTTCTTCTCTGACTTTAAGAAAGAGTTCTTTTATTTTTTGCTCTTCTTGTTCCATTTTCATAAAAACTCCTTTGAGGCTTCTATCCATCGACGTAACCGTTTTTTCCCTCGCGCATAATGGGTTCGAGTTGAACCAATGGAAATACCCAATACCTCGGATGATTCTTCCAAAGTCATGTCATGATAAAAAACCAGGTGCATCACCTCTCTCTGCCTTTTTGGAAAGGTCTGAAGCGCTTTCTGAAGGAAGCGCGTTCGCTGAGATTTAAAAATCGATTCATCGGCGTCGTCTTGTTTTGCCTGTAACCGGGATTCTTCGATGGGAAGAAGCCTCCATTTTCGGAGAAAATTTCTCCTCTGTTCATAGGCCGCGGTGATTCGGATGACGGAAAAGAGCCATGTCTTAAATGAGGATCTTTCTTCAAATCTGGCGTTTTGTTCCAAAATTTTGAGGTAGACCGTCTGGAGAACATTTTCAGCCTCTGTTGGGTCGTGCCCACAGCAGTTTAAAGCCCAGCCAAAACTCTCCTGATGGTGTTTCTCCAACAACATGTGTAAATCAACGGAATCCATGAACCTCGTCAATGGGTTTACCTATTAGTGGTTTTAATTGTAAAAATATATGACAGGTTTAGCAAATTTACGTTTAACGTATTATTTCATTTACATTTGATGTTTTTTTAGCTAATATAATAGCATATTATTTACGGAGAAAAGTATGCGTACTACAATGGATATTGACGACATGCTGATCAGCGAGGTCATCAAAGTATCAGGAGCCAGGACAAAAAAAGGAGCGGTAGTCATCGCTCTTCAAGAATACATCAAAGCAAAGAAAAGAGAGGAATTAAAGAAAATAATCGGTTCTTATGATGAATTTGGGCTTTCTCTTAATGATTTGGAAAAAATGAGACGTGAAGCCTAAGAAGATTCTGGTCGACACCTCCGCGTGGATATTAAGTTTTAAAAAATCAGGACCTGAAGAATTACAAACTTTTCTAAAAAATGGAATCGATCAAAATATTATTTTGACCACCCCTCTTGTCATTCTTGAACTGCTCCAGGGATGCAAAACCGAAAGAGAATATGCCGAATTCAAGGAGCGCTTTGGGAGTTTAGACAATTGCCTCCTGGAAAGTATTCAATGGGAAAAAGCTTACCGGTTTGGTTTTATGCTTAGAAAGAAAGGGATTACAGTCCCGACAATGGACATTCTCATCGCTTTTTTGTCCATTGAAAATGGATGTGTCCTCCTGCATCATGATAACCATTTCAGATTAATTGCGAAACACTCCGACTTAGAGGCGTTAGATTTCCTCACTTAAAAAATGAGCCATTCTTTTGAAGAATTAATTGAAATCATGTCCCGCCTGCGGGGGAGAAGATGGTTGTCCGTGGGATCGACGCCAGACCCACGATTCGCTTAAACCTTACCCCGGATGAGATGAATCACCTTTGGGAAAGGGCGAAAAAAAAAGCGCCCAGGTGATAGAAATTCCGGACCTTTCCAACGGGTCAGAACTTGCAATTTATAGAATTGTCTTCTATACTACTTTTCAAGCACAAGCACCCAAACAAACAAGCGAAGCAACTGGCTTGGCCGGTGCGGAGCCTCCGAGCTTGCTTTGGGAGCGCTTTAGCAGCGCACATAAGGGGTTCATTCAATGGCATTGAGCGCAGTTTGCGAAGGCCCCTGACGACAATAAGAAAGAGCAATGTAATATGCCTACCTACACCTGCCGAATAGCCGCGGCAGATGGCACCATTAAAGAAGAAAAATTAGAAGGAACCAGTGAAGATACTTTAAAAGAGTCGCTTGAAAAAAAAGGTTATCTGGTTTTTTCGGTTAAGAAAGCCTCCCAGGGAGGATTTCTTAACAATCGGAACTTCTCCAAAAAAAAACTAACGGCTCAGGAATTTCTGATTTACAACTATGAATTTTCTGCCCTGATCCGGGCAGGTCTTCCGATTTTAAAAGCATTTGAATTATTGGAAGGGCGGGTCATTCATCCCGGGTTTAAGGACGCGCTTCGCGGCGTGCATAAAGAAATCTCCGGAGGGTCTTCGATTTCGGATGCGTTGTCCCATTTTCCCCGATTTTTTCCTGAAATTTATATTTCGTCTATTCGAGCGGGAGAAAAAAGCGGAAATCTCGTTGAAATTCTAAATCGGTACATGTCTTATTACAAAAAAATCCTGGCGGTCAGAAAAAAAGTGGCGATGGCCTTGACGTATCCCCTGTTTCTATTTGTCGCGGGGTCGGGCGTCGTTATTTTTTTATTGACCTATGTTTTGCCGACTTTTTCTGAAATTTACGCCGATTCTAAAGGCCAGCTTCCCTGGATTACACAGGCGCTCATTTCCTTTGTTCATTTCCTCAAGGGCCAGTTTGTCTGGATTGTTCTTGTCCTTGCAGGGCTCTTTTTTATTTTAAGATATTGGTTTTCGAGCCAACAAGGAAAGGAACAAAAAGATTTTTTATTGTTAAAATTGCCTGTTTTGGGTGAAATTATTAAGAACCAGCAAATGATTGCCGTAGGAAGAACGCTGGCGACCATTTTAGGCGGGGGGATTACCCTGATTAACGCGCTTCAGATGGTGGCGGAGTCGCTGACCAACCGGGTCTTCGCGGCGCGGGTACGTCTTTCGATTCAAAAAGTTCAGGAAGGATTAGGGATTGCCGCCGCCTTTGCTGTTGCTGACCTGATGCCGAAAATCGCCCTGGAAATGGTTGAGGTGGGCGAAACGACCGGTTCGTTGGAAGAAATGCTCGACCAGGTGGCGGATTTTCAGGAAGAGCTTTTGGATCAAAAATTGGCCAGAATTACCACCTGGGTGGAGCCGGTTCTTTTATTAGGGATGGGTGTCCTGGTGGCAATTATCCTGGTGGCAATGTACCTTCCGATCTTTAATCTGGCAGGAACCATAAAATGAAAAAAATTCCAAAAACCGGTTCGGCGGTTGTTAAGAAACTCATTGAAAAAGGATGGATAACCGAAGCCGCGGTCCAATCTATTTTTCCCAACGGAGTGGATAATAAAAACATCAACGTCGTGGAGGAGCTTTTAAAAGCTTCTGCCGCCACGCAAGACCAGATGGCCCGGGTTTTTTCAGAGCTTTTTGAATTGGACTATGAACCGTTAAAAAACTTCAGGATTGATCAACGATTTTATCAAACGATTCCGGTCGAACTGATGTATCGCTATCCGTTTATTCCGCTGGAAGAGAAAGAGGGCGTTTTAACCCTCGTCATTTCAAATCCGATTCATGTGACGGCTCTTGATGAACTCGAGATGATTTTGCATAAAACCTTACATTTTAAAATCGGAACCAAACAAGGCATTCTGGATACCCTTAAAAAGTCTGAAGGGTCTACCCAGGTTTTGAAAAAAATGGAGGAAGATTTTAAACCCCAGCTCATTCAAGAAAATGAAGAGGGTGAAGAATCCATCTCGATTGAAAAAGCAAGCAAGGATTCCAGCCCGGTCATCCGTCTGGTAGATACCATCGTCCTGACGGCGCTCCAGAAAAGGGCCAGCGACATTCATATTGAAGCCTCAGATCGAAACGTTGAAATTAAATATCGAATCGACGGCGTTCTTTACCAGGCGATGGATCCGATGGACATTCAATATCACGCGCCTCTGATTTCAAGAATAAAAGTGATGTCAGAATTGGATATTGCCGAGAAGCGGGTGCCTCAGGACGGACGATTTAAATTGCGTCTGGAAAATAAAAAAGTCGATTTTCGCGTTTCAATCTTGCCTAGCATTTTCGGCGAAGATGTCGTCATCCGGATTTTGGATAAGGAATACATCGCCTCCGATATTAATGAACTCCGTTTAGAGCGGCTCGGTTTTAACCCGGGGGATTTAAAGCGGTTCCGTAAATCCATTATTGAACCTTATGGAATGGTTCTCGTAACCGGTCCGACGGGAAGCGGAAAAACCACGACCTTATACGCGGCGATTACTGAGATTAAATCAACGGAAGATAAAATTATCACCATCGAAGATCCCGTGGAGTATCAATTGGGCGCGGTCGTTCAAATTCCGGTTAATGAAAAAAAAGGATTAACTTTTGCGCGGGGCCTTCGTTCGATCCTCAGGCATGATCCTGATAAAATCATGGTGGGCGAAATACGCGATGCCGAAACGGCGCAAATAGCGATACAATCCGCTCTGACCGGCCATCTGGTTTTCACGACCGTTCATGCCAATAACGCGTTTGACGTGATTGGCCGATTTACCAACATGGGGATTGAACCTTATAATTTTGTGTCTTCACTCAATTGCATTTTGGCTCAAAGGCTGGTTCGAACCCTTTGCGGGGACTGCAAAGAGGAAACAGAAATTTCAAAACAACTTCTGGAGGATTCTGGGTTAACGCCTCAAATGGTGAAGGGTCAGCGGTTTTTCCAGGGCAAGGGATGTCCGGAGTGCAATGGCACCGGTTTTAAAGGAAGAAAAGCCATTACGGAGTTTTTGGACCTTTCCGATCCGATTCGGGAGATGATCCTGTCCAGGCGCCCCTCTTCTGAAATTCGGAAGGAAGCCATTAAAGAGGGGATGACAACCCTTCGCCAGGCGGGACTCGAAAAAGTTTTCAAGGGAGAAACGACCTTGCGTGAAATTAACCGGGTCACATTTATCGAATAATACCAATGCATTGAATGTTGTCGTATTTCATCGTAGGGGCAGGCCCCTGTGCCTGCCCTGGGCAACCACGGGGGGTTGCCCCTACAAGAGAATATTAACTATGAATTTTTTTTCCGGTACTAAAATCGGGCTCCATTTTGGCAACGATTATCTTTCTTTCGCTGTTTTAAAACCGCGAGGCCGCAGGTTTCTCGTCCAGGCTTGTAAAGTCATCCCCTTGCCCCCGGACTCGATTCGGCATTCCCCTCTGGAATCGAATATCCTGAACCAGGAGGAAATTAAAGATCATTTAAAAAATTTATTGAAGGACGCCCCAAAAGGCCAATCGATTTCTCTCAGTATTCCCGACTTGTCCTCCAGAATGGTTTTTACCGAGGTAAAAAAATCGGTTCCCGCGCTTCATGAATTAAACCAGATGATTAAATGGAATATGGAACAAAAGTTTTTATCGAATATCGGGGACTCCCAAATTTCTCATCAAATTGTCGCCCAATCGAAAGAGAGCTTTAAAAATACCGATTCATTTGACCGGACAAAAACAAAACACTTTTTAATCCTCGGAACGGCGGTTTTAAAGAATATCTTATCTGAATATGAAGCGCTTCCACTGTCAATTCAGATGATTCCCAAAGTCATCAACAATTGTTCATTTCATCTTTTTAATCTTTATCATGACTTGATTTTCAATCAGGAAAAAGCGGGTAATTTCCTGTTTTTAAATTTAGTCGATCATTATTTTACGCTCATGGTTTTTGAGCAAAAAATTCTACGATATATCCGCACCGTGGGGTTGCGAAATCCGATAGCAGGGTCTGAAGCGGAGAAAAAAGAAATTGAGGAAAAAAACAACCTCAAAATTTTTAAAGAAATCGAGAGCTCTTTGCAATACCATTATAAGGATTTTCCGCTCAAATCTCAGATTCACCTGTTCATCAACGGTCCGGAAAACCTTCCCGGGTTCAGCGTTCAACTCACCGATCAATTTAAGATGAAGGTCCATTTATTAAACCCCTCCCTGCTCATGAGCCTGGAATGGGCCCCCGGGCTAAAAGTTCGGGAGACGGCGCTTTTAACTCCCGCGATCGCCGCGGCAGCCGGAGCCCTGATTTGAAATTTACCATTAATTATTCCCAATATCCCTATCGCGCAAAACAAACTTTAAAATGGATTTTACTGGTTTTTTCCCTAATCACTGCCGGCGTGGTTTATTTTACCATCGTTCAGGTCAAACTTAACCGGGCTGAAGTCTTAAGATATAAGACCAGCATCGGCCGCCTTAACCTTGAAATTGAAAAACAGCTTTCTTTGGATCAGGGTCAACAGCTATTAGATTTAAAAAAACTTGATAAAAAGGTTAAAATGGCCAATGAATTAATCCTTAAAAAGTCGTTTTCCTGGACCGAGTTTTTAAATGACCTTGAAAAAGCGATTCCCGCCAATATTTCCATAAAAAAAATCGAACCCCGGTTTCTAGACCATAGCGTCAATCTCTCGGGAGAATCCCTGACGTTAAAAGATCTGACCCGGCTTATTTTAAGCCTTGAGGAAAAACCAGAGTTTAGCAATGTTTTTTTGCTTGATCAAAAGGTGGCGAAAGACAATAGAATCGATTTCTTGATTCATTTAAACTATAAAGAAAATGAGAAAAATGAACATACCCAAAAATCTCCAGATTTATAAGACAGAAGCTTTTTTATTTTTTGTTTTAACCGTTGTTGTTTTAACGGCTTATTTTTTATTTTTTCAGAGTTCCGGGCAAACGGTTCAAAAAAAGGAAGCCCAGTGGAGCGAAGCCCGAAAAACCTTGGAAAAAGTCCTTCGTCAAAAAAAAGTTGAGCAGGATTTGGCCAAAGTCATCAGCCTTTTGCCGGATCAGCAGGCGTATGCGAGCGTCATCAATGCCCCGATGGAAATTGCCAGGAGATATCATTTGACTGTTCCGTCGGTGACCTATCAAAAAGAAAATATAGAACAGGATTTAATCAGAGTCTCTTTTTCATTTTCGGTAATGGGAACTTATGAAGCCATTCGGCAATTTATTTCCGAAATTGAATCGGCAAAATCTCTTTATGTCATTGAAGATATGAATCTTGGAAAATCCTCTAAAGAAGGAAGTGTGTTGGAGCTACAGCTAAAAATGGCTTCTTTTTTAAAAACATGATTCTGAGCCCTTGATAAGGGACGTATGCTGTGTTGTCACGTCAGCCCCGATCCTCATGTACTTACTTTGTACATTCCGGTTCGAGGCCTCGCTCCGCCTTGCCTGCGCCTCCTTCTGAAGGGTCATCATTCAGTTTTATTTTGAGAAAGACATGACAAAGACGAGAAAAATAACGGTTTTGATTGCTCTTTTATTCCTCTGGGCGGGGATCATCCTTTATCTTTATAACCAGCCCGGTCAGGAACATAGGCCTCTTAAATATAAAAAAGGAGAGATCGTTCAAGTTCAGGGGATGCCCGCGAAGGTTTCAACAGAGACAACGGTGAGACTTGACCTGTTACGATCTCCCAAAAAAACGCTGGTCATTTCTAAAAATATTTTTGCGCCGATTCACATTTATGTTCCTCCTCCGCCGAAAGTGGAACCTCCTCCCCCGCCCCCGCCGGTTGTTTTGCCTCTTCCCCCTTCTCCGGAGGAAATCGCAAGAGCGCAGGCCGCTCAAACCCTGGCGCAATTTAAGTATCTCGGATATTTGAATAAGGGCAAGGGCAAGGAGCAGGGCTTTTTTTCCAAAGGAGGAGAACTTTATATTGTTGGAAAAGGAGAAGCGATTATCGGCACGTTTATCCTTAAAGAAATCGATCCCAATCAGGCGATTTTGAGAGATAGCGTGACCAGGGTAGAATCCACCCTTATTCTATCGAATTAACGGAAAGGCAAAAACCGTAGGGGCGACCCCCTGTGGTCGCCCAAGGCAGGCACAGGGACCTGCCCCTACCAGATAAACATGAAGGATTTTATCGTCGTTTTAATAACCTGCCCTTCTCTGGAAGAAGCTCAAAAAATCACCCGAACCCTGGTTTCTGAAAAACTCCTGGCTTGCGGGAATATTGTTCCGGGTATTCACTCCATTTTCTTCTGGCAAGAAAAGGTGTCGGAAGAAAATGAAGTTTTGATTATAGGAAAATCAAAGAGATCAAAGTTTCCCCTTATTGTCAAAAAAGTAAAGTCTCTCCATAGTTATACCGTCCCTGAAATTATCGCTCTTCCTCTCATTGAAAGTTTCCCTGGTTATCTTCAATGGATTGACGAAACCGTCCGATAGTCTAATTTCCTTTAATTCCACAAATTAACATTCTATTCCCGCAATCTCCGAGTTTCGGATTTTGACAGATTTCAGACCCTCGGCTATATTTTATTAAAAGACGGGGCGAGCGGTTTAACTTCATCAAATTAAAGGATTTTTTTACGGATGGCCTTTCCTAAACCAAAAAGAAAAATGCTGGGCGAGATGCTGGTGGCGGCGGGATTGCTTACGCCCGAACAGCTTGAAACAGCCCTTCAGGAACAAAAACAAAAAGGGGGTCGTATTGGGAAGATTTTTAGAACCCTTAAATTTGTTACCGAAGACGAGATTATAAAAGTTCTCGGGAGTCAAATGGGGATACCCCATATGTCGCTTGAGAACATGATTATTGATCAAGATATTTTAAAAGAAATACCTGAAACCATCGCCCGTCGGTATCAAGTGTTTCCCTTCTCCAAGCGGGGTAAAACCTTGACCATGGCTATGGCCGATCCGCTGAACGTTTTTGCCATTGATGAAATTAAAAAGATGACCGGCCTTGAAATTCAACCGGCTGTCGGGACTGAAAACGATATCTCCAGAGCCATAGAACGTTTCTATGGCATGAACAGTTCGCTCAACGAAGCCCTTAAAGATATTCAGCCGACCCTGGTTTTAGAAAACGACCTGGACGCCAAAACCAGGATAGATGCCATGGTGGAGGATGCGCCGGTGATTAAACTGGTAAACTCCATTATTCTGCAGGCGGTACAGGAAGGGGCCAGCGATATTCATATTGAACCTGAATCCGATACCATACGGGTCCGGTTCCGCGTCGACGGATTACTGCGGGAAGTGATGCAGTCGTCTAAAACCCTCCACGCCGGGCTTTGTTCCCGAATCAAAGTCATGGCCCATCTCGACATATCCGAAAAAAGGATTTCCCAGGACGGCCGGATCCAAATCGCTCTGGCGGGTAAAGAAATCGATATTCGCGTGAACACCCTTCCAACCATTTTTGGAGAAAAGATTGTCATGAGGTTGTTGGACAAGGGAAATCTTTTAATCAACATGGAAGGGTTAGGTTTTTCTCCCGCCGGTTTGACCCAATTTAATAAACTTTTAAAAATGCCGTATGGATTGATGCTGGTGACCGGTCCGACGGGGAGCGGAAAAACGACCACGCTTTACGCCGCGCTTAATCAAATGAATTCGATGGACAAGAATATCGTTACCATCGAAGACCCGGTGGAATACCAGCTGAAGAAAATCAATCAGGTCCAGGTCAATACCAAGGCCGGCGTTCTCTTTTCGACCGGTCTTCGGAATATCCTCCGGCAGGACCCTGATATTGTCATGGTGGGCGAAATACGGGACCAGGAGACTGCCTCCATCGCCATTCAGGCGGCCCTGACGGGCCATCTTGTCCTGACGACTCTTCATACGAATGATGCCGCGAGTTCAATTGCCCGTTTAATGGACATGGGGATAGAACCTTTCCTCATCGCTTCCTCGCTTCTTGGAATACTTGCTCAAAGGCTGGTCCGAAAGGTCTGTCCGTTTTGTAAAGAAGCCCATACCCCTTTGCCTGAAGTGATTGAAGAGTTTCATCTCCCGTCCAACACGGTTTTCATGAAAGGCAAGGGTTGCACCGCCTGCAGAAAATCGGGTCACAAGGGGCGAACCGGTTTGTTTGAACTTTTACGAATGGATGATTCCATCCGGCGGATGGTTATTTCAAAAGCCGTTGCGAGCGACATTTCAGCGGCGGCAAAACAAAATGGCATGGAAAGCTTAAGAGAACAGGGAATTGCCAAGGTGTTAGCCGGAGAGACGACGCTCGAAGAAGTGTTAAGAGTTACGCAGGATAATTTCTAAGATGAACGCGAGATCGTAAAAAATGCCTGTCTTCCAATACCGGGCCCGCAATCAATCGGGTGAGCTGGTCGTCGGCTCCATCGAAAGCCTTCGCCGTGAAGATGTGGCGTTCCAACTCGACCGCCTCGGGTACATCCCGGTTGGAATCAAAGAGTTGCGCAAAACGACCCTGACGTTCCTGAAAGCGGATCTTTTCCGGTCAAGCTCCGCTTCACAGGAGGATTTGATTGTCTTTACCCGCCAACTCCACACTCTATTATCGGCAGGGTTGTCGATCACCTACAGTTTTGAGGCATTAAAAGATCAAACCGAAAACCTCCGTTTTAAAGGGGTGATTTCCCGGATTTTAACAGACATCGAGGGAGGAAACTCGATTTCCGACGCCCTGGCCAGACACCCGAAAATTTTTGATCCTCTTTATATCAATATGATTAAAGCGGGAGAAGCCGGAGGGATATTAGACATTACGCTCGACCGGTTAGCCGAAATTCTTGAACATTCCAGGGAAACCGGGGAAAGAATCCGGACCGCGACCCGCTATCCGAAAATTGTTTTAATTTCCCTCCTTCTGGCGGTGATTGTCCTGATGACGTTTGTTATTCCTCAATTCGTCAAGCTTTATTCCGGGTTTAAAGTGCCACTTCCTCTTCCCACGAGGATTTTAATTGGAGCGAATAACATTTTTCATGTTTTCTGGCCGGTTTTTTTGTTGCTGGGTATCGCGATTTACTGGGGGGCGCGAGCTTATATCCGCACAGATTCAGGAAGAAGAAAATGGGATGGCCTAAAATTAAAAATACCTGTTTTCGGAAAGATCTTTTTGAAAACATCCCTCTCCCGGTTTGCCCGCGTATTTGGAAATTTAACACGGACCGGATTACCCATTCTGGAAACCCTTGATATGGTTTCCAGTGTTGTTGGAAATGTGGTAATCGCAAAGGTGGTAGAGGGAGTCCGTGACAGTGCCAGAAAGGGAAAAGGGCTAGTCGAGCCAATGAAATCGAGCGGTATCTTTCCGCCGATTGTGATCCAGATGACCGCAATTGGAGAGGAGACGGGCCAGCTTGAAGAGATGCTTTTAAAGGTCTCCGAGTATTTCGACCGGGACGTCGAATATGCCATAAAAAATCTATCGGCTTCTCTGGAACCGATCCTTCTTCTGTTTGTCGGATGTATGGTTTTGTTTTTAGCGCTGGCGGTTTTTATGCCGTGGTGGAATTTAATTTCTGTATTCAAAGGAGCGCATTAAAAAATGAAGAGATTAAAAAATCAGGCGGGTTTTACATTAATTGAACTTTTAGTCGTTTTGGTCATTCTTGGAATTTTAACGGCGATTGCCGTGACAAGGTATCAGGACTTGACAACACAGGCCCAGATAGGAGCAACCAAAGGAAATCTGGCGACCATCAGAGGTGGAATCAGTTTGCTCCACGCCCGGTTTTTGCTTGCCGGCTACGGTGGAACCGCTTTGGAATGGCCTTCGGTGGCCGAGTTAAATAACAACCTGACGGCTGGAAGGACCGTTGCCCTGAACGGATTAAAGATCATCGAAGGGCCATCGGCTACCACCTGTACCGTCTGCATGCCGCCGGATTCGGTGATCACCAATAACCAACTGGTTACGCAGGCGACACTGGCCCAAGCCGACGCCAGAACGGTGGTAAGTGGAGCAGGGATTGGATGGGATTACGATCCAGGCTCAGGCCAGATTTACGTTGCAGCGACGGCCCCGGTAGACTCATATGGAAACGCCGCCAACTTGTGGTAATTCAAATACCGGCTATAATTTAAAGAAAGAGGAGGTGATTTCTTTAATATGATTTTTTAAAAATACGTAGGGGCGATTGATAAGTCGCCCTTTAAGAGGGCGGTTGATTAACCGTCCCTACAAAATAGAAGTCGTATTTAACACTAATATAAGGAGAAATAGATGAAGGTATTACGAAATCAAAAAGGTTTTACGTTAATTGAATTAATTATCGTGATCGTGGTATTAGGAATTCTTGCTGCGGTTGCAATTCCTAAATATGTGGATATGCAGACGGATGCCCAGGCTGCCGCGGACGTAGGCTATATCGCAGGCTTAAGAAGTGTGCTAGCGGTTAACTTTGCTGGACAAAGGTTAGGTAAGACCGTTGCCGCAGGGACCGTTTGTGTCAATGCTACAGGAACCGTTTTACCATTATTT
>JACOTA010000051.1 GCA_016178585.1 Nitrospirota bacterium | reverse complement strand
TGAACTGATGATTCGGGAAGTTGCCGGAGAAATTCTCAAGGAGATCGGGTATGAATCTGCCTGTTCAAGTGATGGAAGAGAAGCGGTCGATCTGTATCAAAGGGCTAAAGAAGCGGGAGAACCTTTCGACGCGGTCATCCTCGATCTGAATATTCCGGGGGAATTGGGAGGAAGGGAGACCCTCGCGAAGTTGAAAACAATCGATCCTTCAGTGAAAGCGATCATCTCAAGCGGGAGTTTTGAAGATCCGGCGGTGGCTGATTTCAGAAAATTCGGTTTCAGCGGATGGCTTGCCAAACCTTATGACAGCAAGGCGCTGGCAAAAATTCTTTACGATCTCCTCCATTCGATTTGACGCTCCCCTCTCCTTTGTTTGCAGGATTTACCTTTTTTATCTTCAGGGTAAATTGCTATTTTCACGCGGAATGACTCTAAAGAAGACCCGGTGACTGCATTAGAAAAAAGGCCAGAATCCGAAATCGAAAAAGCGTTAAGGGAAAGCGTAGAGCGCTTTGAAGCCATCAGTTCCATCACGCCCGATGCCATCATTATGACCGATGAGCGTCAGCGGATCATGTTCTTCAATCAAGGAGCGGAACGGATTTTTGGCTATCAGGCTTCCGAAGTGGCGGGAGAGCCGCTGGATCTCCTTCTGCCTCCCCGTTTTGTCGAAACACACCGGAGGCATATTCAGACCTTTGGCGAGGGGCCCGAGCAGTCCCTTCTGATGGGACATCGGCGTGCTGAAATATTCGGCCGGCGCAAAGACGGAACGGAATTTCCCGCGGAGGTATCGGTTTCCAGGTGGAAAAAGAACGGGCAGACGGTTTTTACCGCGATCCTCCGCGACGTCACGGAACGAAAGAATATGGAAGAGGCGGTCCGCCGCCTTGCCTATTATGATTCCTTAACCGGCCTTCCCAATCGACAGCTCTATCACGACCTGCTTCAAAAGGCCATTGTTCAGGCGCAACGCGAAGAAAAATCGGTTGCCGTTCTGCTCCTGGATCTTGATCAGTTCAAGGAGATCAATGACACGCTGGGTCACCACCGCGGCGACTCCCTCCTTCAGAGGGTCGGGGAGCGTCTGAAAAACGGCCTTTTCGGAAGCGACATCGTCGCGCGGCTTGGCGGGGATGAATTCGGCCTGGTCCTCACTATGTCGTCGCCTGAACATGCCGGCCTGATCGCAAACAAAATCATCACCCTTCTCAAAGAGCCTTTTGAAATTGAAGGATTGCCGGTGATTGTGGAGACGGGAATCGGGATTGCCCTCTGTCCCGACCATGGATCCAACGCCGACAGCCTGATGCAAAGAGCCGATGTGGCGATGTATGTCTCCAAAAAAGAGAAAATCGGCTATGTTCTATACGATCCGTCCCATGACCAGCATAGTCCCAGGCGCCTGGCCCTCATGGGAGAGCTCCGCCATGCCCTCGAAAATAGCCAGCTCTTTCTTGTTTACCAGCCAAAAGTCGATCTACAAACCCGGCAACTCTCCGGGGTGGAAGCGCTCATCCGCTGGAATCATCCTAAACTGGGAGCCGTTCCGCCCGACCAGTTTATTTTGCCGGCCGAGCAGACCGGCCTCATTCATCCGCTGACTCAGTTTGTTTTCCGGTCAGCGCTTCGCCAGGGTCAGCTCTGGCGCCAGGAGGGGATGACGATCCCGATCGGAATCAATGTCTCCGTACGGAATCTGCAGAATCCCCATTTCTCTAAAGAGGCGGTCGAGCTCGTAGAATCGTTTGGTTTTGATCCCGGACAGCTCGAACTGGAAATTACGGAAAGCGCGTTTATGACCAATGTGGAACATGCGGTCAAAACCATCCATCTTTTAAATCAGAAAGGATTCCGTTTTTCAATTGACGATTTTGGAACCGGAAACACTTCCCTGAATTATCTGAAGAAACTGGCGGTCAAAGCGATTAAAATTGACCGCTCCTTTGTCCAGAATATATTGAATAATGAGGAAGATCTGTTGATTGTCAGTTCGACCATCGATCTGGCGCATAAACTGAACCTCAAAGTGGTCGCGGAGGGGGTCGAAGATCAAGAGACACTGAAAAAACTGACCGAATTAGGCTGTGACGAAGCGCAAGGTTTTCATATCAGCCGGCCCCTCGTCGTCGAAGAGTTTAACCGCTGGATTTCTGAATCTCCCTGGGGTGGGAAGCAACGATAAAATCAAAACATAACTTGCCTGAACGATGACCTATTTGGTAGGGGTCATTACCTTGACAATATTTTTTCATTGAGCTAATTTAACTATAAGTTTTTCTTAATTTTCCTTAAAAATCCAAGAATTTGTAAATCTTCCCTGATAAATTCAAAAGGATCCTATGGGAAACAAACCATTCCCTTTTTCTAAACGAGAGTTGCTTGATCTTCTTGAAACAATTCACTTTTCACTGACGATTAAAAATGATCAAGAACTATTAAAACTTTTTCATAAGATACAAATTCAGCTTCCTTGCGAGCATTTATTTGCCGGTTTGGGTAAAACTGGTTCTTCTGCCGGAGGATTTCAAGAACCGATAAAAATGGTCAACGTCAGTTGGCCGGCGAAATGGCTCGATTTTTATTTTAAACAGAATTTTTTGAAAGTGGACCCGATTATTCGAATTCATTTTACCCGGTTTAAAATACAGACCTGGTCTGAAACATTTCGAAATGTGACCTCCGGTTCAGAAAAAGGGTTTGTAGAGCATGCCAGGATGTTCAATCTATCTGAAGGAATTACCCATGGAATAAATTGTCAAAGGCGGTCCACAGGCAGTCTCATATCATTTGCGGGACCTCATATGACCGACCATATCCGCCATAAGAAAATGATTGAATACATTGTTCCGCATTTACATTTGGCTTTGATGCGGACCGCTTTAACGAAGCAAGATAAGAAATTTCCCCTTTCTTCCCGTGAACTGGAAGTGATCAAGTGGGTGAAAGAAGGAAAGACAAATTGGGAAGTTTCATACATTTTGAATATCAGCGAACGAACTGTAAAATTTCACCTTCAAAATATCTTTACAAAACTTGGAGCTTCAACTCGCGGGCATGCAGTTGCTCTTGCATTGGAGCAGGAGTTGATTGAGCTATAGACATCCAGTGAACAAACTCCTTTTTTTTCTTTTGAGTCTGATTTCTGAACAGTTCAAGATCGACAATGACCGCCATGGCTTTAACCTGCCCGGGAGGTAAAGCGGTTTCTTGGCCAATCGGTACGCAAGAGAAACCGAGATAAGTGAGCACTCTCCAGAATTTCTTTTCGATGACCAGATACACATATCGGACTTGATTCACAAAACACCATTGATAGATTCCTTTTAACAGGAAGCAGATATATTCTGAAGAGAGTCCCTGCTGGCTGACAGAGGAAGTAATCGTTAATCTTGATATTTCCACCGTTTCCGGATCTTTTCGAAGAACGTAAGAAGAGCCCACCAGAGTGGAAAACTCCGTCTCAAGCATGTACGGCTGGTTTGAGAAAAGAACTCTTGCCAGCCCCACAAGTTCCCCTCCCTCTGAAAATACCCCTATATGGACAGCCTCCGCGTCATATCGATCAATTTCCATTCCAAGTTGATTCACCGGCACCCATTTCAGTGTTTCACAAAATACGGAATGCCTGAGGCGGTATGCCTTAATCAACTCTTCTTCGTTTTCGATGACTTTAATCCAATGGTTTTTTTCCCGGAAACTGATTTTTTCACAAATCATTTTTGGCCCTCCTTTGAATAATTGAGGAGAGCTTACAAAAAAAAAGAGGTAAGAAAACCTGTACGAGTGTACAGGTCTCCATTTAGCCTGGTGAATCTGGCAGGCCGCACGGATCTGAGAGGAACCGTCTCCTTAAAGAGACCTGTTCATTCGAACAGGTGATTTTTTGAAATTGTTTCTATATAAATTAATCTGAAATGGATGACCTTAAGGTTTATGGAATTAAAATGAATGCCTCGGACATCTTCTCTTCCCTGAGTAAAAGGGATTTGAGCCAGCTTTTGGATCTTGTTCATAGCTCTATGGAGATTACGGCCGAAACCCAACTTGAAGAGCTTCTTGATCATGTCCGGAATTTGATTCCCTGTGAGAATATTGTCTCGGCTCTTGGGGAGTTGAACGAATCTTTCTTATTCCAGGGGTTCGATAAAATTGTCAATGTAAGTTATCCCATGGGGTGGGCCACGGCTTATCTTGAACAAGGCTATGAAAAAGTGGATCCGGTTCTTCGTTCACATTTCAAAAGATTCAAAACCCAAAAGTGGACTGACACTTTTCAAAAAGCCAGGACCCGTCGTGAAAAAGAGTTTATCAATTCCGCCAGATCTTTCGGACTGTCCAAAGGGATCACACTTGGGACTTTCTCTCCGGAAAGCAGAAAGTGGACCATTTTTTCATTTTCAGGGCCTTCCATAGAAGAGCATGACCGCCATGAAGATATCCTGGAATACCTTTTGCCCCATTTTCACCAGGCATTAATCCGCACCATCTCCTCTTCTCCTCTCACAACTCCCAGAATTTCATTCCGTGAGCGGGAAGTGTTAAATTGGATGAAGAAAGGGAAGACAAGCGGAGATATTTCCCAGATTTTGAAAATCACCGAACGGACAGTGAATTTTCATGTTCATAATATTCTTTTTAAACTTCGGGCAACCTCCCGTAGTCATGCTGTTGCCATTGCCCTGAGAGAGAAGATCATCAGCTATTAATGATCTGTTTAAAAAACGGCGTTGATGATACCCGCCAACTACCATCGGTTAAGAACATTCCAAAATCTTTTTTTTCAAGCTTCATACAAAGCATATCTGACCTTATTTTAAATAAACGAAACTCTTTGAGAAGAATTTTAAGATAAAAGGGCTGTAGAAGCAGACCTGTCAGAACAGACAGGTGCTATTTTTTTCATTTTTCTTTACTATTTTTCGAAGTATCTATTGTTCCCAGTCTGCCTTTCCATCGATGAATGCCGGGACGATATAAGAGAGTTCTAATGAGAAAAGGCTTTAAGAAGTTCTCAATCCGTTCATCTCAAAAAATCTCCATCTATGGGGCTTTCCTCTGTTTTTTTATAGCAAGCCTATGGATGTTTTTTCTCATCGCCTTGAAGGGAGCCGGACCGGGTGACTTTTCAAAGCCGCCTGAACCTTATTTGTATGGCTTCCTGGTTTTCATGGCGGTCTATTCTTTGCTGACCACATTCCTTCTGCTCAAAGGAAAGTTTAATCGGGCGTATTCAATTGAAAAGGGTAATCTGGAAGGCCCTGTTCAGGAATCTCTTTTTCTTGATCCCCTGACCGGCCTGCCCGATCGCCGCCTCTTCAGCGACCGCTTAAAACAGGCTTTATTAATGGCAGGCCGGGAAAATCAGGCTCTGGCCATTCTGATGATCGATATGAACCGGTTTAAGGAAATTAACAATACCCTGGGGCCGAGGTATGGGGATATGGCGTTGCAACAGATCGGAAACCGGCTAAGAGAGAAGATCCGAAAATCCGATACCCTTTCCCGTCTGGGGGGAGATCAGTTTGCCGTTTTATTGTTAGGAGCGAAAGAAAACGGCGCTATGGATGTAGCCGATAAGCTTTTGAGAACCATGGAAGAACCCGTTGTTTTGGAAGGGTTCCCTCTTGAAATCGCTGCAAGAATTGGAGTTGCCTTATATCCTGAGCATGGAGAGAGATACGATGATCTCCTCCGGTGCGCAGAAGTGGCGATGGAATCAGCAAAGGAAGAGGTCAGTGGATGTTCGATTTACAAATCAGTGAAAGACCAATATACGACCCAACGCCTGATGCTTCTGGGGGAATTGCGTCAGGCCATTGACGACAACCAGTTATTCATGGTCTACCAGCCCAAGATTCATCTTAAATCGCGCCGGGTTATCGGAACCGAAGCCCTTGTTCGCTGGAAGCATCCAAAGCAGGGGATTATCCCGCCCGATCAGTTTATCCCCATTGCGGAGAATTCCGGTCTGATCAAGCCGATGAGCGCCTGGGTTATCAACCATGTTCTGAATCAATGTCAGGAATGGGACAAGTCGGGCGTTCTCTTTCCCGTAGCCATCAACCTCTCCAGAAGAAGTCTGCACGATCCGAATCTGGTGACCCAGATTATCGACAGCCTTGACCGCCACCGGATCGGGCATCAGTGGATCGAGTTTGAAATTACGGAAAGCACGATCATGGCCAATGCCGCCGCCGCGATGAAAATTCTCTCCCGGTTAAACGAATTGGGGATCCGCCTTTCCATCGACGATTTTGGAACCGGCTACTCCTCGCTGGCCTCTTTGAAAAAGCTTCCGGTTCAAAGCGTCAAAATAGACAAGTCGTTTGTTTCGAACATGGCGACCGACAAGAATGATGAGATGATCGTCAGTTCCACGGTGGATCTTGCCCATCATTTAGGACTGGAGGTCGTAGCCGAAGGGGTTGAAACAGAGGAGAATTGGAATCGACTGGCCGAAATGGGTTGTGATCAGTCGCAAGGGTATTACATCAGTCCACCCCTTCCGCCAGACCAGCTTATTCATTGGTTAAGGAAATCATCCTGGTGTACAGAGGCGGTTTAAAAAAACATTTCTATCGCAGGAATAAAGGGAACTTGTAATTTAGGGGTTTAATAATGAATCCGTTCATTACCATCTGGATCGACTTAACCGGCAAGCCCTCTCCATCGGAAAATTACCGGAAGCTTTCCGGCCGATGCGATATTCGCTATCTGAAAGAAGCCGCGTTAATTCCTGATTTGATTCGAAAGCTCTCTCCAGGACTCATCTGTTTTGAGTTTGATGCTCCCGATCCGGACCAGTTACAAACTCTGCGGCAGACCAAAGAGATGTATCCCTCCTTGCCGGTTCTTCTGGTAACCGAATATCACTCCGAGGAGTTCGCTGTCTGGTCCCTTCGGATGCGTGTCTGGGACTATCTTGTAAAACCGGTTTCGCCGGAACAAATATTAGACCATATTCGGATTATTTCTTGTCTATCGAAGAGCGCTTCCCGGCGGAAGATCAAAACAGAAAATGTTCCAATATCACCCATTCCCATTGAGGTCAGATGTTCCGGATTGAAAACGGAAGGGAAAAAAGAGTGCCCGACCTATCAGGCGGTCCCATACATAGAGAAGTATTATGCTGAAAAAATTCGGGAGAGGGATGTGGCGCGGATTTGCGGTCTTCAATCAATTCGGTTTAGTCTTCTTTTTAAAAAGGAGCAGGGGATTACCTTTCAGAAGTACTTGATTCAATTCAGGATCCATAAAGCCGCCGAGTTACTCAATGATCCTTCCGAGAAGGTGACTCACGCCGCATCTTCCGTGGGATTTAACGATTTATCCGATTTTGCCAGGATTTTCAAACAATACATGGGGGTTACACCATTAAAATACCGGCAACAACAGAAGGGCTGATTAGCGTTCTTGGATGAAGTTGAACTTATGAAGATAGGCTTGATCATGGAAGGTTTGAGATGAAAGAACTAAAATCCAAACGAAAACGAATCTATTTTATTGCGGAGCATAACAAATGACAATTATAAGTTTCTCGAGTATTCAATCATTGTTGGGAGCTCTTGGAGGAGTGTTGAGCATCATTAATACCGGCTGGATTCTTACAGATAAATTAAAAAGCAATAAGAAGGAAAAACGAAAAGGCGAAATAAGAGATAGAGTTTACAACTACGTTGTAGAAGCCCAACAGGATGCTAAAGGGAGCATTTCCATTACTTTTAAGGATCATATTCGTGAAATGTTTCCCAAAGAAGAATCTCTTGCGCAAGAGGCGCTTAACGAATTGGTCTTAAACGGCATGCTTGATGTTGACGACGGACGATATTACTTAAAAGGCCATAAGCCGCCCATCATGTAAGTTTTTCCCAATTTTGAACCGCCGTATCACATCCGGACAATCCAAAGGAAAGGAAACTGTTATGAACGTTAAGCAAAATATGTGCCGTGTTTGCTGTGACGCTTTCGACTCGAAGGATGTTGTCATTCAATTCTGGGAGTGGAACGAATCGAGCAGTCCTGATGGTCCGTGGTGGGGCCATTTAGATTATATGCTGTCCAAGGTAAAATAAAAAAAACTCCTGATTTTGTGAAAAAGACTCCTAGCATCTATTTTTTCTCTGTGTTACTTAAAATCAGCCTGATTATTTTCAGGGTACATTCATAAATGCTGTTTAACCCATAAGAAGGAGATCTATTATGAACAAACGCCCGGGTACAATTTCAATCAAAGAGCTGTCCAAGGCTGTCGATAATGCGGTTAAAATTGCAGCTGAAAGGCATAATGTGAGATTTTCACCGGAACTTATTATTGGACCGATTATCCTGGGCCGCCAGATTCTTCAGGCAGATATTCAACTAAAACAGGCCGAACAGATTGCAACCGAGATCACCCAGCATCTTGCGGCGAACGTAAGCGGAGCGGCTCTCGGAGCTCATCAGGCCGAACCCGCCGTCCTTGTTCGGAAAGGACCTGTTATCACCATAGGATATATTCCGCCTGAGCCCGTTTGGGGAATCAAACCAGAGTAGATTGAATTAATGGACTCGGAAAAAGAAAAGAAAGGGGTCAGGGTTGACGAGGAGGCAAGGCCTGAAATGAAACCGGAATCGGAGATTCCTCCGCTTTGTCCCAGCGCACAGCCTGAGATGGCCGGTAGCAGGATTCTGGGAGTCGTAGGAGGGAGTGCTGAAGCGCCGGCGCTTGCCTATTGTAGTGAATCGGTTCCTGTTACGGAAGAGCTTTTAAACCGTACCGCTCCTGTGAGTCCTACGGAGGTATTTCGATTTTCTGCCCATTGTGAAGGGGGAGCCTGCCGCCACTTCGACGGTACCCACTGTCGTCTGGCCACCCGTGTTGTCCAGATTCTTCCTCCCGTAACGGAAACTCTTCCCTCCTGTCTGATCCGTTCCACCTGCCGATGGTACCTGCAGGAGGGTAAATCGAGCTGTCTCCGCTGTTCTCAAATTGTGACCCAGACCTTCAGCCCGAGTGAAGAGTTACGGCGTGCGGCGGAAAGTTAATGTATGGTTTGAATAGGAACACTCTCAGGAGGATAAAAATATGGCTACGGTAACGATTCGCGCTTATCTTTCTCCGACACTTGTTCTCTTGGCAATGGATTGGCCTGAGGGGAGAGATCATCAGGATTTTCTCGGTTTTGCCATAAAGCGCACCCCCGGCTTCAAACGGAGCGCTGAAAGCTGGCTGCCGAACAGGATAGGGTTTAACGGTCCAGCCCCCAATGGCGCCGACCTCCCAAGCAATACCAGCCCCATTCAAAAGTTCTTATGGTGGGATGCCCGTATTGATGATGTGGATCGTGGAAAAACATTTACCTATACGATTACACCTGTAGTAGGAGACCCGAATAACAATAAGTTGCTTAATCAGGCGGCTAATAGCGTTAAAGTGACTCTGCCTCAGCAGGTAGAAAACGGAATCGGTACTTATTTTAATCGGGCTGTAGTCAGTTCCCAGGCATTCATTAAAGAGTTTGGCGAAAGACCGGCGGGCGACCAGATGATCAGGGCGATGGCCTGGCTGGCCAATGGACTTGAGAAAGTTGTTCCGGAATTTCTCTCTGCCTCTCACGAGGCTCACGGAGCGATCTACCACCTGACCGATGATAACTGGATCATCCCGGCATTTGAAAAATATCAAGGCGATGCATCTCTGGTCTATGACGCCAGGCCGGTCCGTGATAAGGGAGGGACAAAGCCCACTCCGAATCAGCCCGCTATAGACCATCTTGACGGGAAAGTCTTGTTCTATCCCCGCGACAAAACCAATATTATGCATGATAAGTTTCTTGTGCGGCTGCACGGTGGAAGCCCCATAGCAGTTCTGATGGGTTCTGCTAATTTCACCCCTGAGGGTCTAACCAGCCAGGCCAATCTGCTTCATACATGGAAATCTCCCGAGCTGGCATCACTTTATTGGGAGCGCAGGAAATTACTTGAATCTAACCCCAGTCTGTCAGTTACGGCTAAAAACTCTGGTTGGTCACAGGAAATCCAGGCTGGAGACGCCACAGTTCGTGTTTTTTTTCCGCCCGAGCCGGCAAAGAAACGCGAATCTATCGATGAAATTGTAAAGGCGGTCAATAGCGCTGAAAAATCCGTCGTATTCTGTCTCTTCACGCCGACCGACGCTCCACTGCTTGATGCCATCTTCAAGACCGGTGACAAAGGTAAGATGATGTTTGGCCTGGTGAATAATATCGGTAAAAATCCGGAAGAAAACGCCAGCGGCAGGAAACCTGTCGATGCGAAGGTTGAGATCTATCATCGCTCGCATAGTAACAAGGATGTGGTTGGCCATGAATTCTTTAAGAGAGGTCAGCAGCCCCATGGTTTTTCATGGGAAGCGTCTCATTTACCAGGGGGTGGCAAGTTTCCGGTTTATATTCATCATAAGTTTATTGTCATCGACGCCGAGACAGACAATCCGATTATCTATACAGGTTCCGCAAATATGAGCAATAATGCGGTTCATAAAAATGATGAAAATATAATGGAGATTAAGGGTTGTCCGCGGGTTGCCGCGATCTACCTTGCGGAATTTATGCGGCTTTATGAACATTATCGCGCCAGATCGGCATGGAATAACTACGAATCCGGAAAAAATAAGACCTTTAAACTTGCTCCTGACTCGAGTTGGGGAAAAAAAGCATATGCCAAAGATACGCCTGAGTATAAGGCGCGTTTGAATATGGTCGGCTGATGCTGGATCCTGTCCTATCCGCTGGAAGTCCTCACGACGGAAATTTGATGTTTCTTCATCAGTCGAATTAAATACTGCCTGTTGATCTGCAAGGTTCTTGCGGCTTCGGTCTGGTTCCAGTTAGCGGCCCTTAATGCCTGAACGACCAGACTTTTCTCACTCCTCCGCATTGATTCCTTAAATTGATTGACCTCAACGATAACCTCAGGCATTTTGACGCTGTTTAGTACGGGAAGATGTTTAATTGTTATTTCGGCGTCGTCCGCCAGCACCGTGGCTCTTTCTATGACATTTCTCAATTCTCTGATATTCCCCGGCCATTCATATTCCATCAAATATTCCAACGCGTTGCCCGATATCTTCATTTCCTTCTTCAAGTTATAAAGTGTCATATTCCTCAAAAAGTGATAAACCAGTTCAGGAATATCTTCTTTTCTTTGCCTAAGCGGGGGGAGTGTAATCGGAAAGACGTTCAGCCGGAAAAAAAGATCGTTTCGAAACAAGCCCTGCGACACCATGTTTTGCAGATTTCGATTGGTTGCGGCGATCAATCTCGCTGAACATCTCCTTTCTTTAGTACCCCCTATCCGGGCGAACTGTTTATCTTCAATGAAGCGAAGAATCTTGGCCTGCATATTTAACGAGAGTTCCCCCAGTTCATCCAGGAAGATCGTTCCGTCGTCCGCAAGCTCCACCTTCCCTTTTTTTGAACTATAAGCATTGGTAAAGGCCCCGCGTTCATGCCCAAAAATCTCATCAGCGATTAACTCCTCAGACTGTGAGGCGCAATTAATGATCACGAAGGGCTTGTCCTTCCGGTCCGATATGGAGTGGATGTGCCTGGCCATGACCTCCTTGCCGGTCCCGGTCTCACCCAGGATCAGAACGATTTTATCGGAACCGGCGACCAACCTTGCCAATTCCCGGCATGCGGCCATTTCTGGCCCTGTTCCAATAAAAGGTTGAACCTCAAAGGTGGACCGGTAAAATTCGGTTACCTGTCTGAACTCCCGGGTTTCAAGGACTTTGTGAATCCTTGCCGCCAGATCTTTAAAATCGATTGGTTTTGGAACAAAATCACTGGCGCCTCTTTTCATGGCTTCAACCGCGAGATCCAGGGAGCCGTGAGCGGTGACCATAATGACCTCAACCGATTCCGAAAGGTCCTCAATTTCGCTTAGAACCGAAAGACTGTTTCCATCCGGCAGTTGATAGTCGAGGAGAATCAATTGAATATCTTTCTGTTTGATCAATTCTTTTGCCGCGGCACAGGAATCCCCCTGCAATATCGACCACTCCGGAAACTCTTGTTTGATCAAATTTGTGAGCCCGAATCTGAAGTCTTCATCATCATCGACGATTAGAATTGAATTAACCATTTCCCTGTTTCTCCTTCAAAAGACTTCCTGGGGTATTAGAATTGTTGACAGATTGCCTGGATATGCTGAAAGAGAATGTGGAGCCGGAATGATTCAATGGCGCTTCAAGCCATATTCTCCCTCCATGAAGTTCAACCAGGTATTTGGAGATTATCAGACCGATTCCTGAACCTTCTCCCTTTAACTCAGGCTTCCCTATGGTGGTAAACAGATGGGGCCTTTTCTCCACCGGAACACCACCGCCCGAATCCGTTACATGGATGATCACGTCATTCTCCGTTTCTTCTACTGCAAGGGTGATTTCACCTCCGGCAACGCTTGCCTTGATGGCATTGTGGAGTAAATTCAGCAAGATTTGTTCTAATCTCGTCTGGTCGGCGACTATTTCGAGATTTTCATTCGCGGTTTTCGCGATGCATTTTAAACCTTTTTCGTTTAAAAGCGGATGGAGGTCTGCAATCACACCGGAAACAATCCTGGAAACATTTAACAGGTTTTTATCA
This sequence comes from Nitrospirota bacterium, assembly GCA_016178585.1. Lineage (NCBI taxonomy): Bacteria > Pseudomonadati > Nitrospirota > Nitrospirota bacterium. The sequence continues at coordinate 9,268 of JACOTA010000051.1, read as the reverse complement.
AGGTTCAGTTTGCCGATTTCGCTCATGTAACTTTTGATGATCGTCTGCAGGACCTGGACGATTCGATTCGATAATTTTTCCATTCTCGAAAGATACTCCGGATATTGTACAGGCGGGACGCCCCCTTTTTTGAGAGATTGAATTAACGTTGAGAGACTGTTGATGGGTGTTTTAATCTCATGGGAGACTTGCATAAATAAATTGTTTTTTAACAGGATGACCTCGTTTAGCGATTTGTTGAGATTTTCAAGATGGTCGCTTGACCGTATAAATTCGTCACGATGTTTTTGAAGCTGTTGAATGGTCGCCGTTTTTCCGGCAAGTTCATCCTGCAGGGTCTGAATAGAGAGTGAAATGGTTTCGATTTCATCCGGATTGTGAGAATCAGTCTCCAGGTTAGGATTCACGGAAATTTGAACGACCTTTCTCGCCAATACGTTAAGTGGAACGGAAAGCCTGCCGGAGGCCACCCAGACGGCCGTCATGACCAGCCCTAAAGATAAAGCCAGAAAAACGCTCAGATACCGGAACATGTGGAGAACATGGGAGCCGATGGATGCCGTGGAGAGAACCAGCATGACCCGGCCTTCCGCCGGTAATGCCGAAAATGCCGGATGAACCGGTCCTGCGGGGAGATCCGAATCAGCGGAAATTTGGAAAGAGCGTTGGATTTTGATTCCCGGGAGCCCTTTGTAAGTGACCCATTCATTATCTCCTGATTTTGAAACCGGTTGAACCAAATTAACCTCACCGGAAGAAATCGTCCGGTTATTAAAAAAAATGGTGGCGCAGAGAACATCCTGATGTTTGACCAGGTTGTCGAGCAATTTCTGAACAAAGGGATAGTCATGGGTCTGCAAATAGGGCATGGCCTGTTCCGTGACCAGGGAAGCTGTTTTGCTTCCGTTTTCTTTTAACTGATCCGTCAGATAAGAATTTTCGTCAAAAGGGAGGAGCAGCAGGATGGCCACTCCAAGGGGGAAAAGTCCCAGGGCGCCTGCCAGAAAAATCTTTTTTCTAAAATTCAGCTTGAAAATGTTCCGCATTTCTATTCTTCCGGAAATTTTCGATCGACAAGCGCGTAAAACGTTTTATTAATCGGAATATCGAACAATTCCGCGACCTTGGTGTTCAAATAGGTTTTAATATCTTTCAGAAATTCGATCCGTTCCTTTTGTTTTCCGGCCAGAACGCGATCCATGACCTCGACCGCCTCTTCCCCCATTTTCCTGTTATTTCCACTTAGAGAAATCAAGGCGCCGCTTCTTGCCAGCCCTTCGGAAAAGCCGATCAGCGGCACTTTTTCCTTCAGGCTGTACCGGATAAAATAGTCGATGGTAACGTTATCCACAAAACTCCCGTCAGGAAGAATCCATAAGGCATTGAACCGGGATCTGTTTTTGCCGAGGGCTTCCGCGATATCCCCCGGCTGGGTCACGGGGATCGGAATGAGTTTAAGGGAGTAGCCTTCAAAATAGCCGGCCAGGTTTTGTATCCAGGAGCCGGTGACTTCCGGATTGTAAAGAACCGCGATTTTTGAGCGGGGAAGAACCTGATGAACGCGTTCGTATGAATCTTCGGGCGAAATCTGGAAGGCGACTCCATGGGAATCGGGAAGGTTTTTCAGGGCGCCTGCATGATTGATGACCATGCAAAAGATCACCGGAGCCTCTACAGGATAGGACTTCACAGCTTCAACCGCTAACGGTCCGATGGCAATGATTCCCTTCGGTGCCACCAACTGAACCTGATCCATGACGCGTTGAGAATTACCGGGGTCGTTTTTGAGATGATAAATGAGATGTCTTCGGTCTCCCAGCTTGGAATTCACCCCCTCCTGGGCTTCCAGGTAGTAGGGAATCTCCGCGCTCGTCAGAACCACAATCTGGTCCGAACCGAAAGTTTTCGCAGGAATCACGAGACAGGAGAAAATCACCGGAATAATCCACTTTAGCATTTTTCTTCCTACGTTCATTGAAATCGCTAGTTAAAAACCCGGAGGCTCAATGTTTCGGGATGTTTTTCCCACTCTCCTCGAACCACAGATTTCCCATCCCGGAACAAGACATAACTCCAGGGCATGTAATACCCCAGCCGTTGAGCCAATGAATTTAGGCCTTTCTTGCTGTAACCGACAATCCAGACGATGGGTTGAGAGTATCCAGCCGGTCCGTACCAGGATAAAACCGCCGATTCATCCCCCCCATGGACCGATCCGCCGGCAACCTCCAACGAATCTTTTTGCCAACGCCACGGGACATCCTTCGGATCCCAGCCGCCGATTTTTTGATCCGTGTCCGGAGGGCCGAGAAGAACGACCGGACCATTGGCCTGTCTCAACTCCTGAATTTCATGGAACTTGATTTCAGAAAGTTTTAAAAAATGTTCATAAAGTTCCCTGGCTTCCTTGCTAAGAGATTTTGAAAACAAAACGGTTAGTTCCTGGTTGGTTTCCAAAACGATCGATATATTGGCCGGGAGTTCATTGTCGTTCAGCCTTCGCATGACCTTATATGCGGGATCTACCCTGATCTCTTGGGCCCTGGAGGGGAGAAGCATGAAGACTTTCTGGTCCGGTTTGGTGATTGAGACAGTTTTTTTCTCTATTCCAGTTTCTGTTTGAACCTCGATCGGAAGATTAAATTGAAAAAGAGGGTCAGTATGAATGGTGAAGCTTATGCTATAAGGGGTCATCAGGATATGAGGAAAGCTCTTTTCTTCTTTGATAGTAATTTGCGGGGCACCTTTCCCATAAACCCACTGCTTGAAAAACGGTTCAAGGTATTGCCCTGATTCGGTTTCAAAAGCTTTCTCGAAATCATCCCATGAGGCGGCATGATACATTTTTTCCTTGGTTAAAGCCCGGAGACCCTTATAAAAATGTTTTTTGCCGATTTGACTCTCAAGCATGCTGAAAATCATTGTCGATTTTTGGTATGCAACAGCCCGGTCTTCGGACGCATCATCATCTCCAACCTGGTTTAAGCTCTTTTCCGGTTTACCTCGTGTGGCCACCGTATATTGCTTTAATAATTCCATACGGGTGATGGCTTGGCCGTTTTGTTTGATATTGAATTGATGATCGGCCAGATAGGTAACTAATCCCTCTGTCCAGTTGCCGCTTCCAGGAGTGACATAAATACCGCTCCCATACCAGTTATGGAGAATTTCATGCCCAAGGCTGGTATTGATCATGTCGGGAATCGTTAAAAGTCTTTCACCAATCAGCGTAAATTCGGGGAACCCAAGCCCGACCATGATCGGAGAATCGACGACGATCATGCTTTTGTAGGGATAGGTTCCCAATTCACATTCATCCCGTTTAAGATACTCTTTCATTTTATCCAGATAAGCATCGGCCATATCGGGATCGTCCTTTGTAAAGTAGGTCGAAATTTCAATATCTTTATAATTAGTCCGGGTAATGTAATAGGGTCCGAATACGACATTGATCTGGTCAGTGGGGAAATCCATTTTAAATTCAATACTATTGTCTTTCTCTGTTCGTGTTCCGGAGCTGACCACCGCTATCCCTTTTTCTGTCCTGACAGTCAGTTGATAGGTAAATAAACTCTTTTGTCCCTGAATTTCAGGGTACCAGTAGGCGTTTTCAAGCAATAGACCTGATTTATCATTGAGATACCCTCCGACTTCGAGGCCGTAATGGCGTTTGTCTTTCTCAAAATCGATACTGGGATAGGTTCCCTCATATTCCAAGGTCACATTCAGTTCTTTACCTACTGATCCGGCAGGCACTTTTAATAGATAGCCGGTCCAGGAGGATCCTTCTTCTGGTTTTCCATGATCCTCCTTTGGTTCCATTTTAGAAAAGTCGAGCGAGAAAGAGCCGGATTTAATGGAAGCAATCGAGATCCCGTTTGACAGCCGAAAGGGAACTTCGGCCTCGGAAACCTCCAAGATAAGGGAGTCGGTGCCTAAAATCTGTTTTTTCCCGAGATCAATTGAGAGATTGATTTGGTGGTGCGAGATGGAAGAGGCATAGCTGATCTTTCCCAATCCAATTAAAATGAATAGAACACCGACAAGATATTTAAGAGGTTTAAGCGACATATGATTTTCACCTATTCCTGACAAAATATTTATAAAATGAATTTGATTGTACCTGTAATTTCCGATCCAAACAATTCTCCAATCGGATTTTCACGATGGTAATTATTGGTAATATTAATGCCGTCAAATTGAATTTGCATGGTTTTGGAAATCTTGTAATTTAAGAACATATTGAGGGAGTAGTAAGAGGGAATTTCTGACCCGGGATCGTTAAACCATCCGGTTTTGTCGGTGTAATTGAATGTCACCGCGCCGGAAAGGTTCTGGAGTTCCGAAAAAAGAACGCCAACATTTGTTTTATACAAGGGGACCGACTCAATTCTTAAATCTCCCTGACGATAATAAGCGTAAGATCCATTCCCCAGAATTTGAACGGCTGGGGTTAAATGATATGAGGCGCTCAATTCTCCGCCACGTCCTTCAACCCGATTCGAAGAATTGAAATACATCCCATCGGTTGCGTTGATGTGTTGAGTATAAATGAAATTTTCCGTTGCCACAAAAAAACCATCCGCCTGCAAAGTCAAATTGTGAAAAGTTCCAATCCACCCGGCTTCATACCAGATCGATTCCTCTGGTTTTAGCTCTTTGTTTCCATATAGAGTGGCTATGAGATTACCAAATGGATCAAAAATTTGTAAATTTAAAAAATTATCAGACAATGTTGGATTCCGGTAACCCTGATTGATGGATGCTTTTAAAACGTTCTCGTTGTTCAACCGATAACTCACACCCACCCGGGGTGAGACCTGATAACCGGCCAGATCATGATGGTCTAGCCGGGCCGCCGCGCGCAGAAGCATATTTTCCGAGATATTATATTGTTCATCCAGAAACAGACCTTCAGTCCATTGCGATGCCGTTCCCTGAATGGTGTCCGCGGAAACATTGACCAGCCGGGTGCTTAAGCCGTAGGTCATCTGATTATTCCCAAAGCGGATTGTTTTTTTATTGATTTCAAAATCATACATCTGTTCCGTCCTACTGCCTGTTGGGTTATAGGTGGCGGGATCGAACATGGTCAACCGCTTATAATTCCAGAAGGTACGGATTAAGGCTTCCGAATGGTCATATTCCGCCATCAGATGGTCTGTTGTCTGTTCGTTATCGACAAAGACACCGGAAGCGGTTGTCTGAATCAGTTTTCCGGTATTGGTTCCAACATTTATACGAAGTTTAGAATTGTCTTGAAAAGTTTTACCTAAAACTGAATTCAGCCTCCAGGTTTTGGCTCCGAGCTGGTCATAATAAGGTCCGTTGTAAGCCGCGGAGTTAGGATCGGTATTATTCAGAAGATCCGCATGATCAAAACCACCGGTAATTTTCAGGGAATAATCGTTAAGGTTATAGCCTCCGGCAAATCTTTGTCTAAAGCCGTTATATTCTGACATTGAAGTATCGGATTCAAACGCGGGTAGGGCTTCAGCCGGTTTCGTGATCAGATTGATCACGCCGCGGGCGGCATTTGGCCCGTAAATGGCCGATCCAGCCCCACGGATAATTTCTATCTTTCCTATGTCTTGAGGAAAAACGTCGAGATTTTCCCAGTCTACGTTTCCCGAAAAATCGTCAAATACAGTCCTTCCATCTTCTAAAACAAGAACTTCACGAGGTTTTAATACCGAATCGGTATTTAACCCACGGATACTGACTGAATATTCGGTCCGGCTCATCCGGCTGACGTCCATTCCAGGGAAAAGACGAATGATCTCCGGAAGATAAAGGGCGCTTAATAAAGAAATCTGATTTGAAGTAATGACGGTGACGGGGGTTGGCGCGATCTTGATCGACTCAATCCTTTTAGATGCGGAGTAAACAAAATATTCCGATTCAAGTAATGCGACATCCTGATAATACCCATTCTTATCGATAGAGGCGAAAGTTTCTGTTCCCAAAACAGGCCCGGTTTCCATTACCTCTTTCTGTTCTTCCCGGACAGCTTCCTCCCCATACACCGGTTGCTGGATTAGAAGTGCCAAGATCATTGCGAGTAAAACGCTTTGGAGAATCGTCGTTTTCATTTGTTCACCCTTTGATTTAAGAACAGAGTTAGAAAGCTGTCATTGCGAACAAAGTGAAGCAATCTCAAGACTTTACGATAAGATTGCCACGCACCCTTCGGTGCTCGCAATGACATGATTAATAAGTGGGTGCGAAGTCTATCGCTGGTCTTGGGTCCGTTCTGACAGTTGACTTTTATTTTTATTTCAGTTATGTTTGTCGAAAATTTTGCGGCGTTCATTCAGAAGGAAAGAATTTAACGATTCATTTTTAGAAATGTTAGATAATCATCCTGGATTTATTTGTGAAGAATAATTTCTCCGGCAACCCTTATAATAATATCCCGCGATTGATACTGGCCGGCATCCTGTTTCTGACAGCGTTTGTCTTTTACATCCATCCGGTCAGCGCCGGGCAGGCCAAATATACCTATGACGACCTCGGCCGCCTTTACCAGGTAGTGGATGATGCCGGGAATGTTGCCACCTATTCTTATGACGCGGTTGGCAACCTCCTTTCCATAACCCGCAGTACGGGCGGGATTCCGGCGCCGGTGATTACCGGATTTTCTCCCACATCAGCAAATGCAGGAACGACCTTGAGCCTGAATATCTCGGGTACGAATCTACAGGGCACGACCCTTTCCAGTGATAACCCCGGAATTTCCTTTAGCAATGTCCAAACCTCGGCGACGGCCATTACCACTACAATGGCATTAAGCCAATCTGCCCGAACGGGAGCCACCACCTTGACAGTCTCTTCCTCAGCAGGATCGGCCGTGGCGACCTTTACCGTTAATGGTGTGCCGCTGACATTAACCTCTCTTAACCCGACGTCAGGGCCTGTGACCCGTTTGGTGACATTAACAGGAACTGGTTTTAGCGCCACGCCAGGACTGAATACCGTCAATTTTAACGGCATTGCGGCAACGGTTTATTCCGTAACGATCAATAGCCTGAAAGTGGCGGTTCCCGCAGGCGCAACCACAGGATCTGTGACCGTCACGGTAGGAACAAATACCTCCAACGGTCTGCCGTTTACGGTAACCCCGGGAGGATCGCCTCCCACTATTTCAACCCTATATCCGAATGCCGGTTCCGTTCAGGGCGGCGCTACGGTGAAAATCACCGGGACCAATTTTACAACAGGCACGCAGGTTTACTTTGGAAGCAGGGTCGGAATGTCCGTTACGATTATTGACTCCTCCAATTTAACGGTGGTTACACCGGCATCTTCTACTACAGGTCCGGCCGATGTTCTGGTGACCAATGTCAATGGAGATGCACTTCTGCAGGGAGGATTTACCTACCTCCCCGGCCCTCCGGAGAATATTCAGGCGGTCAATCCTGCCATGGGAGGGATTACGGTACCCACAAATGTCTTGATTTCCGTTCTATTTTCGAGACCTGTTGATCCGGTATCTGTCAGCTCATCCACCTTTTTCATGACGCAGGGCGGGGTTTCAGTATCCGGGACGATTTCCTACAGTCAGGGGAACACGGTGGTTAGTTTCAGTCCAACCGGAGGACTGCTCAAAAATACCACCTATAGCCTCTCAATCACCCAGGGGTTAAAAAGCATTGACGGGATTCCGTTGGATGGACCTTTTAACGGATTCTTTACGACTGGAGGGGGAGCGGATACCAGCAATCCCACGCTCTCCATGAGCCCCCAGAACGGTCAAACCGGCGTTCCCTATAACTCCTACGTCACGTTAGTCTTCAATGAATCAATTAATCCTATTTCTCTGACCACTTCAACGTTTCAGGTTTCCAATAACGGCGGGTTGAAAAACGGTACGATTATTTTCGGAGCACAGAACACAGTGGCGACCTTTGTGCCTGCGTCACCCTTTTTCCCTGGGACAGCCGTTGCCGTTACCATTAAGGGAACTGTTTCAGATCCGTCTGGAAACCGTATTATCGGAAATAGCGGCGCCGGAACTGATTTGACTGCGAACTTTACCACCGCCACGACGAAAGATATCTTCCCGCCGGTGGTGTTGCAGATTAACCCCAAAAACGGGGCCAGCGGGATCAATACCAACAGTTCCATTTCTGTGATTTTTAACAAATCCCTCAATCCGGCCAGCGTGACCAGTTCAACCTTCCAGGTCTCATCAGGCGGGACGGCGACTCCGGGGACATTTATTTTTTCCAGTTATAATACGGTAGCCACCTATATTCCGAGCCAGCCGTTACCTGGCTTGTCTAATATGACAGTCACATTAAACGGCATCGCGGATTTAAACGGCAATGCGATTACCACGCCGTTTGTATCTAACTTTACAACGGCCAGTAGTATTGATAACTATCAGCCATCGGTCATTTCCTATTCGCCATCCTACGGGCAGGGAGGTGTTCCTCTAAATGCAAAAATCAAGATAGTCTTTTCCGAGCGGATCAATCCGCTCAGTGTAAACGGGAGTTCGTTTAGACTGAATGGACCGACAGGTTACGTCTCCGGAGCGATTACGGTTTCTGCTGACCAGTTTTCGGCGACCTATACCCCCTCATCGCCTCTGGTGGCCAATAGCTATTATTCCTTCAACATAACAAACGGCGTTACCGATCTTGCCGGGAATCCGCTGTTTAATCCCTTTTCCAGTTATTTCTATACCAGTTCGGTTTATGCCGATACCACCGGTCCATCGGTTATCCGGGTCAGCCCGGTCAACGGGGCAACCAATATGCCTCTCAATACGAATGTTGTCGTTCAATTCAATCAGCCGGTTGCTCAAACTTCAATAAACGCCCAAAGCGTTGTTCTCTCCAAAGGCGGCATTCCGATCGATACCGGTATGAGCCTTGAACAGGGAGGAACGGTTTTACGGATTGTCTCCGCGAACCTGGTTAGTTTAACCGCGAATACCTTTTTTCAACTGACGGTAACACCGGGAGTAACTGATCTTGCGGGGAATCCTCTGACCTCCCAGTTTACTTCCGCCTTCACGACAGGCGGGGCCTCCGACACGGCGGGGCCATCGGTCGTGGCGTACAGTCCGGCGTACGGGGCATCGGGAGTATCGCAGAGTCCGGTGGTCAGCATCACGTTTAACGAGGCGATCAACCCGATGAGCGTGTATGTAGGGACGGTCAGGCTCACCGGCGGGGGGATTAACGGGAACATCCCCGGGACATTTAACATCTCCGCCGATTTAAAGACGGTGAACTTTACCCCGTCGATTCTTCTGCCG
>JACOTA010000050.1 GCA_016178585.1 Nitrospirota bacterium | reverse complement strand
AGACAGGTTGGCAACATCCAAATGGAGACCCTGGCATGCGATTGTCTCTTGCATAGGAGACAATATGCCATATATGGATTTGGAAGTCCAGCAAAAAATGAAACCTTACTTTAGGCGGGGGAGACCTGAGTAGTTACAAACTTTTTAAATCAAGATAGAAGCGGGCGGATCGATGGGACCTATACGATTTTTGCCTTGATTTGAATTGAACTCTGGTGCCGTATTTTCATCGATTCAGCCATTCCAAAAATAGAGGAAACAAGGTAAAATGTTTCAATCTCTCAGGTAACCATTAAGGATGGAAAAGGCACCAAATGAAATTTACCCAATATTTTCTTTTTATGAGGCAAAGACCTGCTAGAATAAAAATTAATGTTTTCTTCGACAAAAGTTTTAAAGATGGTAAGGTTTTATGAGAAAAGAGAAAATAAAAATTTATCTCGACACAAGTGTTTATAACAGGCCCTTTGATGATCAAAGGCAAGATAGAATCAGGTTGGAAACAGAAGCATTTCTTTTGATTTTAGAAAAAGTCTTGTCAGGGGCAATATTACTTTTTGGGTCATCAACATTAATTTATGAAAATAGCAAAAATCCTTTTACCGAACGGAAAGAAAGAGTGGCAAGTTATATATCCATTGCTTCAAAAATAATAAAGCTTAATGAAGCCATTAGACAAAAGGCTTTAATTTTTGAAGAAGCGGGTATTGATCCCATAGATTCATTGCATTTAGGACATACTGAATATAGCCCTGCCGATTATTTCGTTACATGTGATGACATTCTGATAAAGAAAATGAATAAAAAGAAAGATCTAACGAAGTTTGAAATCTACAATCCCATCGAATTTGTTTTGAAGGAGGTTTTTAAAAATGCTTAGTGCCCAGAGAAAAATATTGAGCAGTCCGGAATTACGAGAAGCGGGATGGAAAATACTTGTAAAAAACCTTGGGTTAATCAACGCGACAAGATTTATTTTAGAATATGAATCGGGCTATGGAGATTACACCAAAATAAAAAAAGAGTTTTTTAAACATAAAAACGTCGATGAACTTTTTAATGAGATAAAACAGTTAGAGAGACCTGGTAAAAAACTCAGAGTGAAAAGTTATTGATTATGAAACAGATACTACAAAATTTGAAATCGGGTGAAACGGAGCTGGTGGAGGTCCCTTGTCCCCAGGTGAAACCGTGGCATCTGCTCATTAGAACCACAAACAGCCTTGTTTCCGCAGGAACCGAGCGGATGCTGGTGGAATTTGGCAAAGCCAATCTTATTGAAAAGGCGCGCCAACAGCCGGACAAAGTACGGATGGTCTTGGAGAAGGTCAAAACCGACGGGCTTCTACCGACACTCGATGCGGTTCGGAATAAACTGGATCAGCTCTTGCCGATGGGATATTGCAATGCCGGCGTGGTGATCGAAGTGGGTGAAGGAGTTTCAGGTTTTAATGTGGGAGACCGGGTCGCCTCGAATGGAAAACATGCCGAAGTGGTCAGCGTCCCTGTAAACCTTTGCGCCAAAATTCCGGAGAGTGTGAGTGATGAAGAGGGGGCTTTTACGGTGATTGGAGCCATCGCCCTCCAGGGAATTCGGCTGGCTCAGCCGACTTTAGGCGAATTTTTTGTGGTGACTGGTTTAGGGCTTATCGGGTTGATCACCGTCCAAATATTAAAAGCGCAGGGCTGTCATGTATTAGGCATTGATTTTGATTCAGAAAAATTAAAGTTAGCCGGGCATTTTGGCGCGGAAACGGTCAACCTTTCCGCTGGAGAAGATCCCATTGCCGGAGCCATGGCTTTTTCAAGGGGAAGAGGGGTAGATGGGGTACTGATTACCGCTTCGACAAAAAGCAATGAACCGATGCATCAGGCCGCTTTAATGTGCCGTAAGAAGGGGAGAATTGTTTTGGTGGGAGTCGTCGGTTTGGAACTCTCACGGGGAGATTTTTTTGAAAAAGAGCTCACTTTTCAGGTTTCTTGTTCCTATGGCCCCGGCCGCTATGATCCGGCTTATGAAGAAAAGGGGCAGGATTATCCGGTGGGATATGTCCGGTGGACGGAACAGCGGAATTTTGAGGCGGTTCTGGATCTATTAGCTTCCAAAAAGTTGGATGTGAATCCCTTGATTTCTCATCGGTTTCCTCTTGATAAGGCGGGTGAAGCGTATCAACTGGTTGGAGGGAGCGATCCTTCCCTTGGAATTTTGCTTCAATACCCATCCGAAAAGGAAAAAACTGAACGAGATCTTCGTCTTCAGACGGTTTCTCTTTCTTCCTCATCTCCCCTCACGCCTCACGCCTCACCCCTAACGTCTTCTAAAGTAGTCGTCGGATTTATCGGCTCAGGTAATTACGCTTCCGCGGTACTCATTCCGGCATTTAAGAAGACAGGGGTCCATTTAAAGAGTGTCGCTTCCCGAGGCGGTGTGAGCGGTGTTCATGCCGGCAAGAAATTTGGTTTTGATGAAACGACAACGGATGAAGAGACTTTTTTTGAAAACAAAGATATCAATACCGTTGTTATTTCCACGCAACATAATAGTCATGTTCCACTGGTATGCCGGGCGCTGAAAGCAGGGAAGCATGTGTTTGTTGAAAAGCCCCTGGCAATTGACCGGAATGGTTTGACCGAAATAGAATCAGTTTACTCTTCACGCCTCACTCCTCGCGCCTCACCGATCTTAATGGTAGGGTTTAATCGTCGATTTTCTCCACAGGTTCAGAAAATAAAAAATCTGCTAACCTCTATTAAAGAGCCGAAATTTGTGACGATGACCGTCAATGCAGGAATGATCCCCGCGAACCATTGGACGCAAGACCCAATAGCAGGGGGAGGTCGAATTATCGGTGAGGGATGCCATTTTATCGACCTGTTGCGGTTTTTAGTCGGTTTTCCGATTGTTTCGGTTCAGGCCGTGAAGCTCGGTGAATCAGGCGTTTCTCTGGAAGATAAGGTCAGCTTTACTTTGGGCTTTCAGGATGGCTCTGTTGGAACCGTTCATTATATGGCCAACGGGCACAAATCTTTTCCCAAAGAACGGCTCGAAATCTTTTGCGCAGGTCGGATTCTTCAGTTAAACAATTTTCGTCAATTACAAGGGTTCGGCTGGCCGGGATTTAAGAAAATGAATCTCTGGCGGCAGGATAAAGGGAATGGAGCCTGTGCGGCGGCGTTTGTTAACGCCGTTCGTGAAGGGAAATCTTCTCCTATCCCCTTTGATGAATTAGTTGAGGTCACAAGGGTTAGTTTTGATATCATAGATGCCATGAGAACGTAATTGAGCCGGTTGATTTGATACGTCATCTTTTTTATTCTCTTCGTTATACGAAACCCTCCCAGCTTTTCGCGCTGGTTCAATTTAAATTAATTAAACCCAAACCCGATTTAAGCCCTGCGCCTGAAGTTTGTGATTTCACCTCTCTTAAAAAAATCTGGCAAAAGCCTGTTGAAAAATTCCAAGTTTTAATTGGTCCTGTGCAGTTCCGGTTTTTAAACGAAGAACATGAGATTCATTTATCACAATCCTGGAATGACCCCGCCTCCAAAAAGCTATGGCTCTATAACCTTCATTATTTTGACGATTTAAATGCCATTGATAGCAGGAAGCGAACCGAATGGCATCATGAGTTAATCCATCGTTGGATTTTGGAAAATCCTCCTCCATCTGGTAATGGATGGGAGCCTTATCCCCTTTCGTTGCGGATTGTGAACTGGATCAAATGGGGGCTTGCCGGAAATAGAATAACCGAAGAGATGCGGCAAAGCCTTGCAGTTCAAACCCGTTATCTCATGAAGCGGTTGGAGTATCACCTGCCTGGAAATCATCTTTTGAAGAACGGAGTCGCGCTGATTTTTTCGGGAGCGTTTTTTGAAGGGGCTGAACCGAAAAAATGGCTTGAACAGGGAATGAGAATTGTCTCGACAGAAATTCAAGACCAGATATTGCCGGATGGCGGCCATTTTGAACGAAGCCCCATGTATCATTCAATTGTCCTAGAAGATCTGCTCGATTGTGTAAATATCCTCTCATCTCAAGGTTTACAGAAAGAATATTCTGATCAAATCCTGGAGTTGAAAAAAACCGCAGAAAAGATGCTGGAATTCCTGTCAGACATCTTAAACCCTGACGGTTCGATTCCTCTTTTTAACGATTCAGCGTATCATGTTTCAGCAGAGCCCGGCGAACTTTTCAGCTATGCGGATAGACTCGGTATCAAATATCATCAGTCGGCGGAAGGTTGCCCTGTTATGGTTAAGAAAGATTTTGGGCTTTATATTCTTAAAAGCAAAAGAATTCGATTGACCCTTGACTGTGGCGCCATCGGGCCGGACTACCTTCCCGGCCATGCCCATTGTGATACGCTCAGCTATGAACTCTGGATCAATGGCCAGCCTCTGGTTGTAGATACAGGAACTTTTGAGTATAGTGGTTTACGGAGGCGGATCGACAGGTCTACCCTGTCTCATAATACCGTGATGATTGACAGGGCAGAACAGCATGAAATCTGGAAAGAGCACCGGGTCGCCCGGCGGGGATACCCGCTTTCACCTTCTATCAAAGAGGAAAAGGGGAAAATTACCTTTGAGGGGGGGCATGATGGTTTTTGCAGGCTCTCGGGCAAGCCTGTTCACTGGCGGTCTGTTAGCCTGGAAGAATCTGAGACGCTGGAGATCAAAGATGATGTCACAGGCCAGGGAAGACACCTGATCGAAAGTTTTGTTCATTTCCATCCCGATGTTGAATTGAACCTTGAAAAGGATGGCAAGGGAACTTTAAGCTTAAAGGGTGAGAAGACTTTTTTTGAAATGTGGAATTTTGACTCGTATCAAATTGAAGAGAGTTTTTTCTGCCCTGAGTTTGGGCTAAAGATTCCCAATAAAAGAATCCGGATGATCAAAGAAGGGAAATTACCTCTCGATATTGGGGTTCGGTTTAAAGGGTGAGCCATGCATATTTTATTTTTATCGGATAATTTCCCGCCAGAGGTGAATGCCCCCGCGAGCCGGACCTTTGAGCATTGCCGGGAGTGGGTCAAGGAGGGGCATCAGGTCACCGTGATGACCTGCGCCCCCAATTTCCCCAGGGGAGAAGTTTATGAGGGTTACCGGAATAAACTTTGGCAGACCGAAAAAATGGAAGGGATCCGTGTGATTCGGGTCTGGACCTACATTACCGCGAATCAAGGTTTTTTCAGGAGGACAATTGATTATCTCAGTTATATGGTTTCGGCCATTCTGGCCTCTCCCTTTGTAAAAGACGTTGATCTTGTGATCGGCACCTCCCCGCAATTTTTTACCGCTTGCGGCGCCTGGGCGGTTAGCCGTCTTAAACGGAAACCATTTGTCTTTGAATTGAGGGATATCTGGCCGGAATCTGTTAAAACATCCGGAGTCATCGGCGATTCGGGTTTTTATCATCTGGCTAAAAAAATCGAGCTGTTTCTTTACCGTCGGGCCGACAAAATTATAGCTGTAACAGAGTCCTTTAAAGAGTATCTCGGCCAACAGGGGATTGATGTCAATAAAATCGAAACCGTGACAAACGGGGTCGACTTGAGCCGGTTTAAGCCGGCAGAAAAAGATCGGGCGCTTGCTAAACAATTGGACCTTTCCGGCAAGTTCGTCGCGGGTTATATTGGAACCCTTGGATTAGCTCACGCGCTGGAGACCCTGTTAGAGGCGGCGAATCAGATGAAAAAAGCGCCTGGGGGCGATCAATTCCGTTTTATTTTTTTAGGGGATGGGGCAAAGAAGGGGGCGTTGAAGGAAAAGGCAAAAGCGTTACGGCTCGACAATGTCCTCTTTATTGATTCTGTACCTAAAAGCGAGGTTATCCGGTACTGGTCTTTATTGGATGCCTCGATCATTCATTTAAAGAAAACAGAGCTTTTTAAGGGGGTGATCCCTTCCAAACTTTTTGAATCGATGGGAATGGGCATACCGATCCTTCATGGAGTGGAGGGAGAGTCTTTAAGAATTGTAGAGAAAGAGGGGGCAGGTCTCTCTTTTGAACCTGAGAACAGTAAAGAACTGATCGAAAAGCTCCTTTTGTTACAACAGAACAAGTCTCTTTACAATCAACTAAAGCAAAACGCAATTCAATCAGCGCCTAAATATGACCGGACAGCCCTTGCGCATAAAATGTTAACTATTTTCTTGAAACAATTTGAGCCTGATAAATAGAAAGAATTCCGTTTTGACTCAGCAAGGTTTTAAAAGGAAAAAAATATTAAACATTGTCGGCGCGAGGCCGAATTTTGTAAAGATTGCTCCCTTAATTGAGGCGATGGGCCAATTCAATAGAGACTCTAACCGGATGATTTTTGAGTCTGTTTTAGTTCATACCGGCCAGCATTATGATGCCAAAATGTCGGACGCTTTCTTTGCCGATTTGGAAATTCCAAAGCCGGATGTTTTTTTAGGCGTCGGCTCCGGAAGCCATGCGGAACAGACCGCCCATATCATGCTTGCCTTTGAAAAAATCTGCCTCAACGAGAAACCTGATTTGCTCCTGGTAGTCGGAGATGTGAATTCTACCCTCGCTTGCAGTCTGGTGGCGTCAAAACTAGGGATTCGAATCGCCCATGTCGAGGCGGGGCTTAGAAGCGGGGACCGAAGCATGCCGGAAGAGATTAACCGGATTGTCACCGATGCGCTTTCAGATTGCCTTTTTGTGAGCGAAGAGAGCGGGGTTGGGCATTTATTGGAAGAAGGGAAGAGAAAAGAGCAAATCTTTCTGGTCGGAAATGTGATGATCGACACCCTTTATAAATATAGAGAAAAAGCAAAGCGCTCTCAAATATTAAAAAGTCTGAACGCAGCGCCAAAACAATATGGGATCATCACGCTTCACCGGCCATCGAACGTCGATCAAAGAGAGACCCTTGGACCTATTTTAGAGGTGCTCTCTAAACTGTCAAAAAAAATCCCGCTTTTTTTCCCGGTTCACCCCCGAACGAGACAGCAAATCGAAAAATGGAATCTGAGTCATTATTTTTTTAACCTGCCGGCAAACGGTCATGGAATTTATTGGACCGAACCGATGGGGTATTTAGATTTCCTATGCCTGATGGATCATTCCAGGATTATCCTGACTGATTCGGGAGGCATTCAGGAAGAAAGCACGGCGTTAAAAGTTCCCTGTCTGACATTAAGAGAAAATACCGAACGGCCGGTGACTATAACGGAAGGAACGAACTCGCTTGTGGGAACGAACCCTGATCATATTTTAAAGGCAGGAATGGATATTATTGAAAACGGCCAGCCTGAAAAGAAAGTCCCTCTGCTGTGGGATGGAAACAGTGCCCAAAGAATTGTTCATATTTTACAAAAGTTTCTTTAGTTAAAAAATGACGTTTCGCAACTGGTCAAATATCTTGCGTTGATAGAACACCTGCCCCAAATGGGGAAAAAGCTGGGCGAAAATAACCGAAGGGTTTTGAAAAGCTTTATGACCGCCCCCTCGCCCTCCAAAAATTTAATTCGCTTTTAAATTCTTTGAAAAAACAACTCTCTTTAAAACAGTAGAACCGCCGGGGTTGTATTTCTCCCAGAGGATTTAGCTTGATATATCCCAATAATTGGGATATTCTACCTAAATGAGATGGGAAGTTCTTCTGTCTAATAAGGCTTCTAAACAGGTTAAGAAACTTCCAGAATCTGTTCGATCAGTCTTCGTGGCCTTGGCCCGGGAAATGGAAGAGTATGGACCATACCGAGCAAATTGGAAAAACTACGGAAAATTAAAAGGTTCTGAAGCTTTTTTCCATTGTCATTTGACCTCAGGCAGGCCTACCTATGTAGCCTGCTGGGAAATTAAAGATAAAAAAATAAGAATGTTAGAGGTATATTATGTCGGCACCCATGAAAACGCTCCCTATTAATAAAAAGAAGGGAGAAATTAAAATCCAGATTGGAGAAAGGAAGACCCGCTTGTTTTTGGTTCCTAAGGACCGGGCTCAAGGTGTAGTAAAACTACTTCAAGACTTTGAAATTAGAGAAGATAATCTTTTACCGTGGAGAGAAAGTGTTCATGATTTAACAGAAAAGTACACGGAACCTGGTGTGGCTTTGCGAGGAGCTCGAATTAAAGAAGGCTTTACGCAAAGTGAACTTGGAGAAAAGCTCGCAATTTCTCAAAACCATCTTTCAGAAATGGAGAATGGAAAACGACCTATTGGCAAGAAAATGGCCAAACGTTTGGCTGAATTATTAAATGTAGGATATAAAATCTTTTTATAAAAAAGTCACACATCTTTCCTTTATAATACCGCGTGAAGCTTTAAAATTTTCCTTAAGTGCCGCAGATGTTCCCCTGGTCTCTCTTTTAGAAGGGATGGAAGTGTTGTCGTGAAGTCGGGGAGATGATTCAAAACGCCAGGGGAGGCTATGTGGTTTCAGAAGACGACTCTCCGCAATTGGTCAAATATCTTGCTCTGATGGAACATTTGCCCGAAATGGGAACTAAAACTGGGTGAAAATAACCGGAAAGCTTTTGAAACGCTCTATGACCGCCCCCTCGCCCTCCAAAAATTTGTTTCTCTTTTAAACTCTTTGAAATAATTGCTCTTTTCCACTTTTGCTAAACTTTTGAAAAAGTGTTATAAGTTATGGAACTATTCAGTATATTTGTTTCTTAGGAAAGGGATTAGAGAATGACCATTTTAAAATCGGCGCTTTCAGAAAAAGATCGAATCCTTTTAAAAGATTTCAAGGATATTCTCCTGAAAACCTTTCCAAATGAGATTGTAGAAATTCGTCTTTTCGGCTCGCGTGTCCGGGGGGAAGCAACCGCTGAATCAGATATGGATGTTTTAATTGTTACCCGTCACGAGGATTATCACCTTTCTGACAGGATAATAGAACTTGCCTGTGATTTATTATTAAAACATCGGGTTTATATTTCTCCTAAAGTGGTCAGTCAGAGGCATTATCATCAGCTTGAGGAAATGGATTCAGATTTTCTTTATCATATTAAACAAGAAGGCCTCCTTCTATAATGCCTCAAAAAAAAGAAACAATCCTAAAAGACCCAAGACCCAAGACCAGCGATAGACTTCGCACCCACTTATTAATCATGTCATTGCGAGCACCGAAGGGTGCGTGGCAATCTTATCGTAAAGTCTTGAGATTGCTTCACTTTGTTCGCAATGACAGCTTTCTAACTCTGTTCTTGGGAAAGAAATTGAACGTGGTGAGAAATCTCTAAAAGCGGCCCGGCTTCTCTTTGAAAATGTTTTATATGAAGATGCCATTTCAAGGGCATATTATGCAGTTCTTCACCTTGCCAAAGCGGCGATACTTTCCCAGGGGGTACGGACTTCGAGCCACAAAGGTGTGCTTGCCATGTTTGGTCTTCATCTTGTAGAAAAAGGTCTGTTGGATTCTAATCTGGCTAAAATTCTCGCTAAGGAAAAAGAGGAGCGCGAGTTAGGAGATTATGATGTGATGATTGATCTTGATGAAGAGCGGGCGGAAGAAAGAATACGACAGGCAGAGCAGTTTGTTTCCATTGTTAAATCATTTTTATTAAAATCGTAACTACTCAGGAGTGTCAGGGAGGAAAAAGCATTTCAGGCAAGTACGGTTGACCTGTCAGGGACTGGGAAATGGATTGCAAGAGGTTCCAGCCGTTTTTACGAGCTGTGGATAGGTAGCTTCTGATGCGGGCAAAG
>JACOTA010000049.1 GCA_016178585.1 Nitrospirota bacterium | reverse complement strand
GTTTGTGATTACTCAGATAAAGAGATGATGTATATTCCTACAGTGTATATTCCGACCGATGGGGAATGGATAAACAATTATCAACGCCGGAGAAAGAGAGGAAAAAAGTAATGTCTAAAGAAAGAATTTGCCCGGAGTGTAAAGGCATTATAAAACCAGGCAAAACAGAATTAGTTTATGAATTGTCAGGTATCAAGATAACCATTAAGAATGTTTCTGCTGATGTCTGCTCTAAATGTGGTCAATCCTTTATTTCCGGACGTGTGGCGGAGGATGTCAATCGTTTGGTCAATAGAGTGATTGAAGATATTAACAGTTTTATTAAAACCCAGCCTCATCCTGGAGAAAGACGTAAAGAGGTTGCAATTGCCGTTTAGGTCTGGATTTGTTGTGGCCTGAAATTCCACAGAATTATTTGATTCCACAATTTTTGATACAAAAAATGATTTTTAAACTTCTCTTTATACCTGCTTAGGTCTAATTGAAACAAACATTATACCTGTTTAAAAACGTATCTCCTCAAAGAAGGGTACAAAAAAGGATTTCCGGGAATCATTTTATGCGGGCTTTACGCTTTTTATACATTTGTTAAATATTCAAAATTATGGGAACTTCACAAAAATGCAAAAACTTAACCAGCTCATCGGCCATTACCGGACTTTTATCAGTTTATTGATAGCGCTTGTTTTTTTATGGCTGGCCAAGCCTACCATAACATCGATTTTATGGGGGATCCCATTCATTATTCTGGGAGAGTTCATTCGCACCTGGGCTTCCGGTTGTATTAATAAAGAATATGAACAGCTGACCACCTGGGGCCCTTATGCCCATACCCGTAATCCCTTATATGTTGGTAATTTTTTATTGGGACTGGGATTTGTTATTATCGGAAATCAATGGATAGCCGTCCTTTTATTTATTTTTTTATTCTTTTTTATTTACAGGTCGACGATTCTGGATGAAGAAAAAACCCTTTTAAAAGTTTTCGGCCAGACATTTACCGACTACAAAAAAAGCGTTCCCCGTTTTATTCCCCGTTTGCTTCTCAAAAAAAATCCGCCCCATCCTTTTTATTGGGAAAGGGTTTTCCGCCACCGGGAATATAATGCCTGGATGGGAATCATCGGAGTTTTGATCGTGATTATGATAAAAGCGGTTCAATAAAATATGACCAGGTTAGAGACGGTTCCCTGCGATGCCTGCGGGACAACGAATACGGATGATATCCTTGTCCAGGAAGACCTCGCTTTTCCAAAGAGCGGGGAATTGTTTCATATTGTCGAGTGCAAGGACTGTCATCTCCGGTATACGAATCCCAGGCCTGTAAAAGAAGTTATATCAGAATATTATTTTGATGAATACTATACTTTACCCCCCCCGGTTCAGATAAATGGAGATCAACAGACCACTGGATTCCGTAAATGGTCTCAAAAAATAAGACAGAATCTCAAAATAGAGTTTTATGGTTACCCCGACACCGGGAAAACGAAAAAAAGCTGGCCAGGGTCTTTTTTGAAAAAAGCATTTCTTCGGCTCGAAAGGTTTCGGTTGATGATTGCCGGAAGGGAGAAAGGGATTATTCCCTACCGGGGAGAGGGGAGAGTGCTGGATATAGGCTGTGGAAACGGTTCCATTTTAAAGGGATTGCAAAAAGACGGATGGAAAGTCTACGGCGTTGAAATGAATCACCGGGCCGCTCAATTTGCAAAAGAAAGCTTAAATATTGATGGAATTCCCCAAAATCTTCTTGACGCTAAATATCCCGATTCATTTTTTGATGTCATCCTATTCAATCATTCATTGGAACATATGTATTCTCCAGGAGAAATTTTGAAAGAATCCGAGAGAATTCTCACGGACGATGGCCTCTTGATTATCAGTCTTCCTAATTCAGATAGTATTGAAGCAAAGTTTTTTAAATCCTACTGGTTCCCATTGGAGCTCCCGAGGCATTTATACCATTTTTCTCCGAAGACCCTTGAAAAAACTCTAAAAAATAATGGGTTGAGGGTTACAAAAATCAGGGGAGATAGCGGTGCAGGGACCTTTTTGCTGAGTCTCGATTACCTTTATCAATTCAAATATAAAAAGCCAAACCGATATAAACGGTTCATTAAAATGCTGGTCCGCCCTTTTTTATTCACAGCTTCACATTTGGGTCGATCCGGTACGATTACCGTTTATGCCGAGAAAATGAAAGTCTAACCACATGATCAGTATTATTACCGCCATCCATAATCAGTTGGAACATAATAAACTTTATCTGGAGTCCCTTCGAAAATATACCTTTAATCCTCACGAGATTGTTATCATTGATAATCACTCCACGGATGGATCAGGGGACTTTTTTCGGAACAATGGGTGTCAGGTCATCACCAATAAACAGAATTTATGTTATCCCGAGTCGATGAATCAGGGTATCCAGCGGGCGAAGTTTGATTATCTCTGTTTTCTCAACAACGACGTCTGGGTGGGGGTTCACTGGGATAAATATCTCATCGAAGCAATCGAAAAACACTCGCTGGATATCGTGTCTCCGATGGGCATTGAAAGGAGGTTTACCCTTAAGGAAACCGCAAACGTCCGAAAGAAGTGGAACAGGGTTGGCCGGTTGAAACATTTAAAGTCCGATGAAAAAGGATTAAAGGTTCTAATCCAGGACATGTACGGTGATTGGGAGAGCTTTTGCCGGGATTTTGCGGATAGGACCCGTGACATGGTCATGGAGGGTATCGTCGGGAATTGCGTGTTCGCGAAACGGTCGGCGATGGAGAAGATCGGAAATTGGGATCAAAGACTTCAGGCCGCAGATTGGGATATCTGCCTGAATGTTCTCAAGCGGGCGAGGGATCAAAGGGATATCGCTCCGATTAAAACCGTTGGCGGGGCCTATGTCCATCATTTTCTTCAAGCAACTTTAAAAAATAAACCCGAGCCGTTTGCCTGTGCTCATCCTCGTTTTAGTCTTTATGATAAATGGAAAAGAGAAGAGGTTATCTCGCTCTGGCCTTTTCCTCAAGAGGTTCTGGATGCGCCTTCCTGGTTTAAAGCGCCGTTAAAATATCTCAAGTACAAATATAAAAAAAAGTTTTTACTTTATCATTGGGGAGATCCCTATTAGGAGGTTTGTTTTAATTTGAAAATCAGCGGCGCTACTTTTGGAAAGAACCTGATCGAGCTGGATTATCCCGTTGTCGAAGCGATATCGTCTATTTTGCCAATTGTGGATGAATTTGTGGTTAACGTTGGAAAATCTGAAGATGATACGCTGAAACTGATTCAGTCGATTAAAAGTCCTAAAATAAAAATTATTGAGTCTGTTTGGGATGATTCGTTAAGGAAAGATGGTTTGATCTTTTCTCAACAGGCCAATATCGCGATTTCAGCCTGCAAGGGAGATTGGATTTTTTACATGAACGCCGATGAAGTCATCCATGAAAAAGAGCTTCCGGCGATTTTAAAATCCGTTGAAAAGAATCAGAAGAAAAAAGAGGTTCTTGGATTAATGTTCTGGTATTACCATTTTGACGGGGATTTCTGGTCGGTTAATCCATGGAAGTATCGAAAAGAAATCAGACTGATTAAAAATGACGGCAGGGTGAGACCCTGTGGAGATATGAGCGGATTCGAAGCGGTTGAAGATGGTGTCTATTTAAAGGGAGGGCCGAAAAACCGGTGGGCTTTTTCCGGCGCGACAGTTTATCACTATGGATGGGTCAGAAAAACGCCGAGAATCATGCAGGAAAGAAACCGCCGTCTGGCTTATTTTTATGATGAAAAAACGATGGAAAAATATAGAGAGTCAGACGAATATGATTACGCTTATTATGAAATATTAAAAGAATTTAGAGGGACTCATCCCAAGACAATGCAGAGTAGAATTTCTCAGGCCAGACGTTTGAGGCCTCGTACAAATAGATGGTTAAACTGGAAATTTTATAGAGAAATCCTGAAACATGGCTTTAAAGGTTAAGATTGGAATTGAGAAAAATCCACCTATGTCAGAATAGGGAAAACAAAATGACCGAGGCGTTTAAAGATTCCAAAGGTCAAAATAAAATAAAAATATTGTATCTCCATGGAATTTCAGCAATTGGGGGAGCCGAAAAAGATCTGATCACCATCCTCGCCAAATTAGACAAAAACAGATATGAACCTGTTGTGGTATGTCACGAAGAAGGTGAAATTGTCCATCAACTCCGGAAAATGGGAATTAAAACCTTTATTTCTCCTCTCCCTCCCTGGCGAAAACTCAAGTCTTTACCTTTTCTTATCCCCGCTATTTACTATTTATTTAAAATCGCGAAAAGCGAAAAAGTTTCTCTGATTCATATTAATGATATGTGGTGGATACCGATTGGTTTTATTGCGGCCCACTTTGCGCGAATTCCCTCCGTGGCTCATTTAAGGCAGGAGCTTGAATACAGACGAATCCGCCAGTACTGGCTCAAAAAGCCCGATTTTTTATTTCCAGTCTCCGATTCGATTAAAAAGACCCTTCAAAACTGCAAGATGGAGTCCGGTCGCATTCGGACCATTTATAGTGGATTGGATCTGGATCAGGATATGCCTGTCGTCAATAAAATCGAAAAAGAAAATAGGAACGGCCCCACAATCGGAACCGTGGCCAATCTTTTTCCCCGTAAAGGTTTGGAATACCTGGTACAAGCTGTCTTTGAACTCAAATCAAAATTTCCTGATATCCGTTGTATCATTGTGGGAACAGGCGATTCTGTCTATTCAAAAAAATTGAAAGTTCTCGGCGAAAAACTCGGAATTTCAAAAAATATGGTTTATACGGGATTTCAGGAAGATGTTAAACCCTATCTTCTCCAGTTTGATTTATTCGTTCTGCCGTCAGTATTAGAGGGATTTGGAATAGTGCTTTTAGAGGCAATGGCAATGAAAAAAGCGATTGTCGCGACCCGTGTTGGCGGAATCCCCGAGATTGTTGTGGACAACAAGACCGGTATCCTGGTTTCGCCGGGTAATTCATCAGAAATCGCAAGAGCGGTTCTTAGATTATTGGATGACAAAAGACTTTGTCAAGAATTTGGAACGGCAGGTTATCAACGTCTCCGTCAGTATTTTTCCGTTGAAAAAATGATGAAAGATATCACGACGACGTATGATGATTTAACCCATCGGAAAAGGTCGACGCCAGAAGAAATTTTTCACCAGGTCCCAAAGGCCTCTATTTCTGCCGTTCTGATTACATTAAATGAAGAAAAGAATATAGCGGAATGCCTCGAAAGCTTAAATTGGGTGGATGAAATGATCGTGGTTGATGCCTTAAGCCAGGACAAAACCGCTGAGATCTGTTCAACGTATTCTGTCAGGTTTTTTCAGAGGCTATGGGCAGGTTTCGGTCCTCAAAAGAACTTCGGCATTGAACAGGCAAAAGGGAATTGGGTTTTGATCGTTGACGCGGATGAACGAGTGACGCCGGAATTAAAAGGCGAAATTTTGAGTGTTATCGAAAATAAAGAGTCCTTCAATGGTTTTGAGATTCCGAGGAGAAACTTTTTCTATGGCCGATGGATCCGGCACGGGGGGGCCTACCCGGATTACCAGCTTCGGTTATTTAAAAAAGGATACGGAAACTACGATCATACGCCGGTCCATGAAATGTTCATTCTTAAAGGAAAGGCGGGATATTTCAAAAATCCTCTGGATCATTTTACCGAAAGGGTAATTTCAGACCATTTCAAGAAATTTGATCAATATACCACGTTGGCGGCTCAGGAAGAATTAAGCCGGAATAAGCTTTCCAGATGGACGCAATGTTTATTTAATCCGATTTTCACTTTTATTAAAATTTATTTTTTAAAAAGAGGCTTCCTGGATGGCGTACCGGGTTTTATTTATTCTGTTTTCACAGCCGCCTATACCTTTGTCAAATATGCGAAGCTGTGGGAAGTCAGACAAAAATGAAAATTGGAATAGATGTCAGCCCCATTTTTCGCCAACGGGGCGGCGTTGGTACGTACACCCTTCATTTAACAGAACAGCTTTTAAGGTTTAAGACAGACCACGCCTTTTTTCTTTTTTCGACGGAGCCGCCGAATGATTCCATTCACTTTTTAAAAAAGCCTGATGTCCATGTTATTCATGGCAGTAAACCCTACCTTCGGTATCGAATCTGGAAAGAGAAAATTGATATCGTTCACGGACCGAATTTTCGTCTTCCTGGAAAAGGAACCCGGGGAAATGTGATCACGATCCATGACCTGGCGCTTGTAAAATACCCGGAATTTGGAAAAAAAAGGTTTGGTTCCGGACTTGCTTTTTGGAGAACCCGGAAAAGAGCTTTGTCGGCGGACCGGATCGTGGCGGATTCTCAAAATACGCTTGAAGATATTGTTCGGTTTACCGGGTCACCGCGTGAAAAAATAAAAGTGATTCATTTAGGTGTTGATCCTTTTTACCGTCCGGAACATCATCAGGAGGCTTTTTTTAAGATTAGACAGAAATTTAAATTTGAAAAAGAAAAATATGTCTTATTCGCCGGTACGATTGAGCCCCGGAAAAATGTCAAGACCCTGGTTCAAGCGTTTGCGAAAAAAGAAAATATTCGAAAGACCCACTGCCTTGTTTTGGCCGGCGGAGCCGGGTGGAAATATGACGAACTTAAAGAGCTGATTTTAAAAGAAAAATTAGGCAAGGAAATTTGTGTTACGGGTTATATTTCAAATGACGAGTTAAGAATTTTATATTCCCATGCCTCCTGTTTTGTTTTCCCGTCCATTTATGAAGGCTTCGGAATGCCGCCTCTCGAAGCGATGGCCTGCGGCACCCCTGTGATTTGTTCGAATGTTTCATCTCTTCCGGAAGTTGTCGGAGAGGCCGCGATAACATTGGATCCTTTTGATGTGGACGGATTTTCCGATAGCATTGAAAAAATAATAAATAATAAAAATCTCCGAAAGGAAATGATTGAAAAGGGGTATCAGAGGGTCAAGCAATTTTCCTGGGAAGAAACAGCGAGAAAGACACTGCGGGTTTATGAAGATCTTTTTTTGAATGGATAACAATAAACAATGCTTCTAATTTTAAAAGTGAGAATTTGGAATGAAAACTCTTCCGTTTTTTAAACGACCTTACCTGGCAAAAAGGATCCTTGACATTGGATCGGGCCACGATCCTTTTAAAGGGGTAACGCATCTTATGGATATTGATCTACACCAGGGGCATGAGCGTGGTGGAAACGAGATATGCGCGCCCGGAGGAACAAATTTAATTGCCGGTGACGTGCAGGCTATCCCGTTTAAATCAAAGTGTTTTGATTTTGTATACGCTTCCCATATCTTAGAACACGTGAGTTTGCCTGAAACGGCATGCCAGGAAATCATGAGGGTTGGCGTAGCTGGCTACATTGAAACGCCAAGTCCGTTTCTTGAACAAGGGCTAGCCCTGGCGTCGGAGGGCACAAATGAACAGTGGTTTCATAAGTGGTTTGTGTTTTTGAATCCAGACGGAATGCTTGTGTTTGAACCTAAGACGATGGAGACGGTTCAAGAATTCTGTTCGTGTTCAGACGGTCAATTTATGAAAGACTTGTTTGAAATATTAAATTTCAATGAAGCCCAGCATTTCTTCAAAAGGAAAGCCAAAACGACATTCCTGTACTGGAATTCTTTATTTCGTTACGAGGTCCGGAACCGGACGGTGGACTGCAAAAGGGAGGAAAAAACATGCAGGTTTAGGGGCATGAAAGAGGCTGTTCTCGCAAGTTGCAATGATTTTTTTCGCGCGGGTCGTATTTTTCGGTTAAGAAGAAAATTCCCTGATTGCAAAACTGTTTTTCGAAAACACGGGCATAGAACCGCCTTTATTTACTAAATTACAATTAGTTGCGATTCCTACTGTCAGAATATAATGATATCGACGGATTTTTGTCTGTGATAGAGAAGGCGGTTGGCGATGAAAATCTCAGAAGAAAAATGATTTCGGAAGGGTTCGAGAGAATCCAACGAGAAGAAAACTTGACAAAAACAACGATTGTGGGTAATACTAAATTTAAAGTTAAACTATATATTTAGTTAAACTTATTTCAGTAAAAAGGAGGATTTATCATGCCGACAGCTCAGATTTTGGCAAAGGGACAGATCGTGATTCCGAAAGAGTTAAGGGAAAAGGCTCACCTCTCTCAAGGCGATAAGGTAGATGTCAGGTGGACCAAGAAAGGGATTGTCATTTCACCGATAAGGAAAACTCATACTTTGGCGTTTAGAGGTATTGTTAAGGGGAAACTTTCATTGGACGATTTGGAAAGTCTAGATGCAGAAAAATCTTAAAAACTTTGAAGGGAAAGAGGCTATTTTTGTTGATGCCAATATTTTTTTGCACCATGCCTTTGATAGTAACTCTGTCTCGATAGATTTCTTAAACAAGGTAGAATTGTTTAATCTTAAAGTATACACATCTGCCCTGGTGCTTGAGGAAGTCTCTTTCAAGCTTCTGATGCAGTCCGCGTCTAATTTTCTCCATAAGGTTACTATGCCGGGCGTAAAAACGCTTTTACGGGATAGTAAAAAAAGAAAAGAGATTCTTCATCCTGTTGAAGAGTATATGCGCTATATCTTACTGCTTAAAGAATCTGGTATGGGAATTATTGAACTGAAAGACAGTGATATAATCGGAGCCGTTCAACAGGCGCGGGCTTATGGACTTATTACAGCGGATGCCGCTCATCTTGCGGTGATGGAAAGAAAAGGCATACATCACATTGCTACAGCCGATAATGATTTTAAAGCAATACCCTCCCTATGTCTATGGACGCCTCTTGCATAAACTGCCGCTTATTTTTCGGGGTTTTCTATTTTTAGAAGTTTGAGATAAGCATAAGGAGTGCAGGAATAAAACGCTTCGGCATACGCCATCTGTTTTTCCCGGGTGGAAGTAATCCCCCGATAACGGTTTAAAGAGAGGGCCAGGTCGACATAATTAACCGACTCCATCTGACTCTGGCAGATTAAAATTCCCTTCCTTTTAAATTCAACAACATCACTGATGTCAACGATTTGATTCGGAAAGAGGGGGGACCAGACCTCGTAACATCTAATTTCAGCGTTTAATTCCGGAATTCTTTCAAGCGCCTTGGCTAGATGGAGAGCGAGGGCAATATGATCTTTATGCCGGTCGAGATGAAAGGGGGTATAAATAACATCAAATGAATTCTTTTTTAAGAATGACTCAAGGAGTGCCGATATATCAGGGTAATGGGATAGCTGTTCAGGCTGAAAATCGTAAAATTTTGTTTCCTTATAACCCAGAAAGTCCCTGATTGATTCTCCCTCCTTTTTTCTCCTTTCATTCTCCGTTGTAAAGTAAATAACAGTCACAGGAACTCCCAGTTGGCGGTATTGGTATAAAGTACCTCCAAGGCCAATCACATCATCGTCGATATGCGGACAAAGAACAAGAACAGATTTTTCCTGACCCGGTTTTATTATTTTTACAGAGGATTTTTGGAATGAAAACTGGTCTGCATAATATTTAAAGATGTTTTTCCAGTAGAGACGGGGTTGTCTCCAGTTCTTTATCTTATTCCATATCTTCATTCTATTGAACAAGGGCCTTTCGATAAAGCCGGTCAGTCTCTTCTGCCATCC
The DNA here is from genome assembly GCA_016178585.1 of Nitrospirota bacterium. Lineage (NCBI taxonomy): Bacteria > Pseudomonadati > Nitrospirota > Nitrospirota bacterium. Next base: position 21,778 of record JACOTA010000049.1, on the reverse strand, counting down.
TTTTATAATTAAAAGAAGTTATAATCTTTTTTTTTCCTGTTTCTCCAAGTCTTTTTCTGATTTCCGGGTTTTCATATAAAAAAATGGAATGTTTAATTAAACTTCCCGTGTCTTCGGGAAGGATTAAGTATCCGGTTTTGTCAGGTTCGACAATTTCCGTATTTCCTCCGATGGAGCTGGCAATGACAGGCAAACCTGCGGCCATGGCCTCCATAATAGATAAGGGACACCCTCCTTCCTGATCATAGGAGAGTAAGACAAAAAGGTCCATGCAGGATAAGACATGAGGGACCTGATAAGGCGTTAAATTTCCGGTGAAAATGACACGGTCTTCAACGTTTAATTTTTTTACAGATTTTATTAACTCCGGTAGAAGCGGTCCGGCCCCTCCGATCATCCAGTAGGAATTGGGAATCCTCGCCTTTAACTCGGAAATTGAGTCAATGAGGGTAAAATGGCCTTTCCCCTTCGGGTAATGAATATTGCTGATCATGCCGGTTACAAACGCTTTTTCCGGAAGTCTGTATAAGGCGTTAAACTTTCCATGAGGAATTTGAAAAGGGGCAGGATCTATTCCGTTGTAAATCAAAGAAAGCTTTTCTTTTGGAATGCCTGACTTGTCTAAGACATCTAAGGTAACGCGGGCTGGAGCGATGATTTTTTTAGCTTTTAATCGCGCTAAAGCTTTAGTGTGCCTGGAAAAAGGAGACATTAAGTGACGGGTTAAAACGACCTTTCTGAAGGTTAAAAGACCCGCAAGGAAAACCAGCCAGTAATCTTTTCCGCTGTTCGCGTGGATCAGGTCAATTCGTCGGAATAAAATAAAAAAGATGACTTTCAGAAGGGTCCATAAAAAAAATAGCGGGGAGGGGTTAATATAAAGGTGCGGGGTTTTGCCTAAAGATTTTGCGATCTGGCCGTTTTTTTGGCAACCCACCCAGACCTGAATTCCGTTTTCGATCAACCCTTTCGAGAGAAGTGAAACGTAGGCCTCGGTTCCTCCCCATCCCTTCGTCGAAATGATCAGTAAAATTCTTATGGGTTTCATCCTTTTTTGAAAAATCATCATCCGGTGACCAGCGATAGACTTCGCACCCACTTATTAATCATGTCATTGCGAGCACCGAAGGGTGCGTGGCAATCTTATCGTAAAGTCTTGAGATTGCTTCACTTTGTTCGCAATGACAGCTTTCTAACTCTGTTCTTGGGAATAACGCCCAAATACTTCTTGATTGCCTGGCTTAATTTTGATATACATTGCCCTGAATAGCACAGGCCGATTTAAAGACCTTTTGAAAATCTTTTTCCAATAAAATAAAGCGGATTAAATGACCCAAAAAACCGATTTTTCACATGCTTACGCGGTGATTCTTGCTGGCGGTGTGGGTACCCGCTTTTGGCCGATCAGCAGAGAGCTTTACCCAAAGCAACTTTTAAAAATCGGCGGTGAAACTTCTCTGATCCAGCAGTCGATTGTCAGGATTCAGCGCTTAATTCCACAGAGTCAGATTTCCATTGTAACCAATATCCGTCATCATGAAAGTATCCGCCAGGAACTCGGGTTAATCCATCATCAAAAAACGAACTTTAAAGAGGTCCGTTTTTTGTTGGAACCGGAAGGAAAAAATACCGCTCCGGCAATTGGTCTTGCGGCCCTGTCTCTTCGCCGTAAAGACCCTGACGCCGTGATGATGATCTTAACGGCCGATCATGTGATAAAGGATGAAGATGAGTTTTTAAATAACACTCAACAAGCCCTCGAAATCGCGGAAATGGGGTACCTTGTCACATTTGGAATTTTTCCGACACGGCCTGAGACCGGCTTTGGGTATATTAAGATTTCAGAAAAATCATCGTCCAAAATTAAAAATGGGTTTTTAATCGAGAGGTTTGTTGAAAAACCTGAACGCGCCCGCGCCGAGGAGTATCTTTCTAAAGGAGGATATTTTTGGAACGGCGGCATTTTTGCGTGGAAAGCGGAAGTCATTTTAAATGAAATTGAAAAGTTCCTTCCCGAATTATATAAAAATTTAATCGAAATCGAACCCTTTTTGGAAAAACCTGAAGAGAAAGAAGTTATCAAGACGGTCTATGAAAAGATCAACGGAATATCAATCGACTACGGCGTTCTTGAAAAATCAAAAAAGGGGGTCATGCTTCCGGCAAAAATGGGATGGACCGATGTGGGAAGCTGGAGTTCTCTCGATGAGGTTCTTCCGAAGGATGAGAATAAAAATATTATCTTGGGAAATGTGATTGATATTCGGAGTAAAAACTCCATCATTTACGGAGATAAAAGACTGCTGGCCACGATCGGGTTAGAGGATATGGTTGTTGTGGATACCGCTGACGCAACCCTGGTGTGTCATAAAAAACATGCCCAGGAGGTCAAACAGGTTGTCGAAGAGATCAAAAAGAAAAAATCAGAAGAACACCTGATTCATACGACGGTGAATCGTCCCTGGGGATCTTATACCGTTCTCGAAAAAAATGAGCGCTATAAGATCAAGAGGCTCCTGATTCATCCGGGAGCCAAACTTAGCCTTCAGATGCACCGCCATCGGAGTGAACATTGGGTCGTCGTGTCAGGAACGGCAAAAGTGACCTGTGGAGAAAAAGTTTACGAAATTCATACCAATGAAAGCACCTACATTCCGATGTCAACCTCCCATCGCCTGGAAAACCCCGGAAAGGTCCCCCTTCAGATTATAGAAGTTCAAAACGGGGAATATCTGGGAGAGGATGATATCGTAAGGTTTGATGATGCCTACGGAAGAACTAGCGAACCGTAGGTAAAAAAGCTAGACCATTGAAAAATCTGGCCGTTGAGAAGAGCCCAGGTGCAAGGCCGCAGGAGCGAGGCAACCGGAGTGTACAGAGTCAGTACATGAGGATTGTCGAGCGACGAGAACGCAGCAGATGGGCTCTTATCAACGGATCAGGGAAGGATCAATGATCAATAAGGCTATTTTCAGAGAGTACGATATCAGGGGAGTCTATGACCGTGAATTGACATTGGAAACGGCTCTCCTTCTCGGCAAGGCCATCGGCACGCAATTAAGGAAAAAAAACATCTTGCGAATGACGCTGGGGCGCGATGTCAGAACAAGCTCTGGCGATTTGCATCAGGCTTTGTTAGAAGGTCTTTTGTTTACCGGAGTCCATGTCGTAGACATCGGCGTCTGTCCAACTCCTCTCCTTTATTTTTCTTTATACCATTTAGGCGTTCAGGGCGGTGTGATGATTACGGGGAGTCACAATCCTCCTGAATATAATGGGTTTAAGATTTGCATGGACAGGGATTCCATTTACGGAGACGATATTCAAAATCTTTACCGAATGGTTGAAGCGAAGGAATTCGTTTCCGGCGTAGGCACCTCCTCCTCCGAAGAAATTATTCCCGCTTATATCGAAAATCTGATCTCCCGTTTTCCAGGTCTTAAAGTTAAAAATCCATTGAAGGTCGTCATTGATTCCGGAAATGGAACGGCGGGCCTGGTTGCCCCCGAACTTCTTAAAACGCTGGGTTTCGATTTAGTTGAGCTTTTCAGTGAAGCTGACGGGCGGTTTCCGAATCATCATCCCGATCCCACTGTTGAAAAAAATCTTTCTGATCTTATTAACAGGGTTCAGAAGGAAAAAGCGGACGTCGGAATCGCCTATGACGGTGATGCGGACCGTATAGGGGTGGTTGATGAGCTGGGGAATATTCTTTGGGGCGACAAACTTTTATTGCTCTTTTCAAGGGAGATTCTAAAGCACTCTCCAAAAGCCACCATCATCTCGGAAGTTAAATCGACTCACCTCTTATATGAAGATATTCAACGGAATGGCGGAAACGCCATCATGTGGAAAGCCGGTCATTCGCTGATTAAGGCCAAAATGAAGGAGACTAAAGCCGCTCTCGGGGGAGAAATGAGCGGGCATATCTTTTTCGCGGACCGGTATTTTGGATTCGATGACGCGATTTACGCTTCCTGCCGCCTTCTTGAAATTCTGGTGTCGGGAAAAAAGCCGCTTTCTTCTCTCCTTTCGGATGTTCCAAAAACCTTTGCGACTCCGGAAATTCGCGTAGATTGCCCTGATTCCCTGAAGTTTAAAATTGTCGATCGATTAAAACAAAAGCTGGCGCCTCTTTATAAAGTTTACGATGTCGATGGCGTCCGGGTGTTATTTGACGACGGCTGGGGACTGGTCAGAGCTTCAAATACCCAGCCTGTTCTCGTCTTGCGGTTTGAGGCGACCACGGAAAAAAGGTTAAAAGAGATTCAAGCAGAAATTGAAGGCGTATTAGACGAGGTCAAAAAAAACTTTTAATGTGGTGCGTCTAACGCTTCTTTCCATTAATTCGAAGTCGTCATTCCCGCGAAGCTTGTCCAGCATGCTTTAAGCAGGGAGCGGGAATCCAGGGTATCAAGACTGGATTCCGGGTCAAACCCGGAATGACAAATAACGTAAAGGGATTTATTGAAATGGTCAATGTGCAACAGGGAGATGCCGTTCATTCGGCTGGGGAAGTGAAAAACGTTGTAAACAATTATCAAAGGCTATCGGATTTATACAGCCAGATTATTGTTTCTCAACCCTTTTTTATCAACTGTTATGCCTTATACGACAAGCTGTTGGATAAAATATTAAAAGGCAAGAAGTTCGGAACGCTTCTGGATGTCGGGTGCGGCGGCGGCGTCCAAACCGTTGTCCTGGCGGCTCATGCGGACAAAGTCACGGGAATTGATATTTCCAATGAGTTTGTCGAGGTAGCCAAGAAAAGATGTTCCCATCTCTCAAATGTCCGGTTTCAAATCGAAAATGCCTGTCAGCTCCCTTTTCAAGATAATATTTTTGACGGCATCGTTTCTTATGGAGATGTTTTAAGCCATATTATCGAGGGTTATGAGCTGGCGCTTTCAGAAATGGCAAGAGTCGTCAAACCGGGAGGGTGGATCACCTTTGAGGTGGACAATAAATGGAATATCGGAATGGTTTATGTCCCCCGCGAAATCAAAGAAGCGTTAAAAGTCAAAGAGAAGGGACACGCCACCCGTGAATGGCAGGGGATGTTTTTTAAAACCTTTACCCCTTCTGAGCTGAAGAGACTTTTGAAAAAATTTAATTTAGAAGTCGTAGAATGGCATGGGCACAACATTTTCGCCTCTTTGGTCCCGGACCGGTATTTATTGGAAGAAAAAAGAACCTTTTTGGGGTCGGCAGCTATTTTTCTGGGAAAGATCGATCTTTTCCTTTCGGGAGTTTTCCCTTTTAACCGGTTTGGATTTAATCACATGCTCATTGTAAGGAAAAGAAATTAATAATTAATATCAGCGAGCAAGGCGAGCGAGAGGGGGAGTCTCCCTCCGGCTTTGCCGGTGGAGGGGGCGACGCAAGCCCCTAGGATAGACGAATCATGTCAGAATTTGAACAACAACAACTCGAAAAACTCGAAGAAACGATTCATGAACTGGAGGAAGAAAGAAAAGAACACACTCTGGAAGAAAAAAAAATTTCCTGGATAAAATATGTCGCGTTGAGCACGGCCCTGATCGCCGTCCTGGCCGCAATCGCAACCTTGAAATCCAACATGCACACCAATAACGCGCTTCTGTCAAAAAACTCTTCCATTCTTGCTCAAGCGCGGGCTTCGGATCAATGGGCCTATTATCAGGCAAAAGGGATCAAAGGGATCATCTACGAATCTCAAAAAGAGATGATCGGGGAAATGGCAAAAGGGTCAAAACTGCCCCAAAAATACGAAGAAAAGGTAAAAAAATACAAAGATGAACAGGGAGAAATTAAAACAAAAGCGGAAGAACTCGAAAAGCAGGCGGAGGAAAACAGTAAAAAATCTTCCGAAAACATGGAACATCACCACGGGTTCGCTTTGTCTGAAGTGATGTTTCAAGTGGCCATTGCGCTGTCGTCGGTTGCCGCAATGACCAAACGAAAGGAACTCTGGTTTTTAGGCTTACTCTTATCCGGGCTTGGATTAGTTTACTTCCTGGATGGGTTCTTCCTTTTTATTTAATCTATTTATGAAAAAAGAGAACAGAAGATGAAAAAAATAGAGCGCGCGGTTATCAGTGTTTCAAATAAAACCGGTTTATTGGACTTTTCAAAACAATTAAAAGATTTAGGCGTTGAAATTCTTTCAACGGGTGGAACGGCGAAGTTTCTCCGTGAAAACGGGGTGCAGGTCAAAGATATTTCGGAATTTACCGGTTTTCCTGAAATACTGGACGGTCGGGTAAAGACCCTTCATCCGAAAGTCCATGGCGGACTTCTTGGAAGAAGAGACTTGCCGGCGCATCAAGAACAGATGAAAGAAAACGGGATTCTGCCCATCGATATGGTGGTTGTCAATCTTTATCCTTTTGAATCGACGATTTCAAAACCAAATGTCTCTTTTGAAGAGGCAATTGAAAATATCGACATCGGGGGTCCTGCGATGCTCAGGTCTGCGGCAAAAAATTTTACGGACGTCGCCGTGGTCGTCGATCCTGCTGACTATGAGCGGGTCATCAACGAAATGAAGGAACAGCAGGGAAAGCTGATCGAAGGAACCCTGTACCAGCTGGCAAAAAAAGTATTTCTCCACACCTCTCGTTATGATTCGATGATTGCCGGCTACCTCGAACGGCAATTAAAAAAAGACCCTTCGATGAAGGAAGAGTTCCCCCTTTTCTTGAACCTGTCTTATGAAAAAAACCAGAATTTAAGGTATGGCGAAAATCCCCATCAAAGAGGTGCCTTTTATAAAGACAATCATTCATTGGAACCTTCCGTCGCAAAGGCTTCTTTACTTCATGGAAAAGAGATGTCCTACAATAATTTTCTGGATGCGAACAGTTCCTTTGAATTGGTAAAAGAATACCAGGAGACCTGCGTGGTGATCGTGAAGCATAATAATCCTTGCGGGGTTGCGGTTGGGCCTTCAGCGGCCGAAGCCTACCGTAGAGCCAAGGGAACCGACCCGATATCAGCCTTTGGGGGAGTGATCGCTTTTAATCAACCGGTTGACCTCGAAGCCGCGAAAGAAATCACCTCCACTTTTGTTGAAGTCGTCATCGCCCCCTCTTTTCAGGAAGATGCCCTCTTTGAACTAAAGCGAAAAAAGGATATACGGCTCCTTTCAACAGGTCCCCTTTTAAACGAGCACCAGGATAAATTTGAATTTAAGAAAATTACAGGCGGGTTGCTCTATCAAGACCGGGATCTTGGCATCATTAAAAATATTAAAGAACTTAAAGTCGTCACCAGACGAAAACCCTCTGAAAAAGAATATGCGGCAATGGAATTTGCGTGGAAAGTCTGCAAACATGTGAAATCCAACGCGATTATTTTCGCTTTTGATGGTCAAACGCTTGGAATTGGGGCCGGACAGATGAGCAGAATTGATTCCGTTCAATTGGCGGTGTCAAAAGCCCAAAAACCGTTGTCGGGAGCCGTGATGGCTTCTGATGCCTTTTTCCCTTTCAGAGATGGTTTGGACGCGGCATTTAAGGCGGGGATTCGGGCGGTTATCCAACCCGGAGGCTCGATTAAAGACTCTGAGGTCATTCAAGCCGCCGATGAACACGACATTACGATGGTTTTCACCGGAATGAGGCACTTCCGTCATTGACAGGCTGTTGAAAAAGCTTCATTTGCTTCGTTCTCGTCGCTCGGCAATCCTCACGTACTCATAATGTACGCTCCGGTTACCTCGCTCCTGCGGCCTCGCAACTAAAGCTTTTTGAACAGCCTGAGATAGGTTTGGTATTCTTATGAAGATTTTGGTGGTAGGAAGCGGGGGCCGGGAACATGCGTTGGTTTGGAAAATGGCTCAATCCCCTCTGGTTAAGCGTCTTTACGCGATCCCCGGAAATCCGGGAATGGCTCAATTCGCGGAATGCATTTCAATTCAAGCCGATGATATCGACGCCATCGTTGATTTTGCTTTCCGGGAAAAAATCGATCTTACCGTCGTGGGTCCCGAAATTCCCCTTGCTCTGGGAATTTGCGATCGGTTTGCCGAAAAGGGTTTAAAAATTTTCGGGCCCACCCGGCGCGCCGCAAGAATCGAATCGAGCAAGATTTTTTCCAAAAATCTAATGCTTAAATACCACATTCCCACGGCGAAATCCGAAACCTTTACCGCTCTCAATCCTGCAAGGGAATTCATTAAAAAATCCCTAAAACCTCTTGTCATTAAGGCCGACGGTTTGGCTGGAGGCAAAGGGGTTATTATTGCTCAAACGGAGAGTGAAGCGTTGGAGGCCATTGACTCTTTCATGAACAAAAAAAGTTTGGGAGAAGCGGGGCAGTCTGTTTTAATAGAAGAGTTCCTCGAAGGCGAGGAGCTTTCTTATCTGGTGATTACCGATGGGAAAACCGTTCTTCCTCTTTCCGCCGCGCAAGATCATAAAAAAATATACGACGGTGAAAAAGGGCCGAATACCGGCGGAATGGGGGCATATTCGCCGGTGCCTTCCGTTCAAAACGCGGCGTTTGAAAATTCTATCTTAAATGAAGTGATGATCCCGATGGTCAAGGCTCTGGAGAAGGAGGGCTCTCCCTTCACCGGATTTCTTTATGGCGGACTCATGCTGACAAAGAACGGAATTAAAGTCCTGGAATTTAACGCCCGTTTGGGCGACCCTGAAACTCAAGCGATTTTACCGCTGCTTGAGTCAGATCTCGTTGAAGTCCTGGACGCCGCTCTGGAAAATCGGCTGAATCAGATCCGCTTGAAATGGAGCCAGAAGTCCGCGGTCTGCGTGGTCATTGCGTCTGCGGGTTATCCAGGCCCTCTCAAACCGAAAGTCCCGATTACGGGCCTCGATCGTTTTGAGTCGATAAAAGAACGCTGTATGGTTTTCCACGCCGGAACCGAGTTGAAAAACAATGAATTGCTGGCTTCCGGAGGAAGGATTTTAGGGGTCACAGCGTGGGGCCTTTCTCTTAAGGAGGCGCGAGAGTTTGCCTACGAAGGGGTTTCGAAAATCCAGTTCGAGGGAATGCAATATCGCAAAGATATCGGCTTAAAAAATCAATAACGCCCTGAATTGAGGTTGGAACGACTTGAATCAATTATTGTCCCTGGATCATTCTCTCTTTTTTTCAATTAATAACGGCTGGCAAAACCCTTTTTTCGACTTCCTGATGCCTCTGGCCACGCGGTTGGGTGAAGGTTGGATCCTTGCCCTGATCGTTATTCCGGCTTTATATATCTACGACCGGAAAAATTTTTACAGGCATCTGGTTTTACTTTCAGCCGTTTTATTGGCCACCGGTTTAGTCGGAAGAGTGATCAAGTCTCTGGTTGATCGGCCAAGACCGTTAAAGGAAATGGCTGACCTTATCGACTCGCATCGGGTGGTTCTTCATGTCCTTGGGAAACCCTTGCGGGAATTTTCTTTTCCCTCAGGACATACCTTAACTGCTTTTTCTGCCGCCACCTTTTTAAGTTATCAATACAGACGGTATACGGCGTTTTTCATGTCTGTGGCGTTACTGACAGGCTTGTCCAGAGTTTACGTAGGAGCCCATTTCCCTTCAGATGTCCTGGGAGGAATGATCATGGCGATCAGTATCACTTGGACCATGTGTTATTTAACTCAAAAATATTATGATAAAAAATAAGAGAGGCAACCGGCTTAGCCGGTGCGGAATGCGGGGTTCGGGGGCATCTGGAGGCTCCGAGCTTGCTTTGGAAGCGATTTCACAGCGGACATCTGGTTTTAATCAACCGCATGGGCCCCTGAATAATAATGATGACAAAAAATAAAGACAGGTATTTCTATTATTCATGGTTGATAATCATTTTATCTGCCGTGTCGCGTCTTTTAATGATCGGAAAAGTCGGGTTAGGGGATGATGAAGCCCATTACTGGATGTGGAGTAAAAATCTCGATTGGAGTTATTTTGATCACCCTCCCATGGTTGCCTGGGTCATTGCCTTTTTTACCGCTATCGGCGGAGACCATGAATTTTTCGTTCGGGTCGGAGCCGTCCTCTTGTTTTTAATCACTTCATGGGGCGCTTATTTTTTAGCGGCGGCGCTCAAGGATCAGAAAACCGGGTTTTTTACGGTTGTTTTTCTAAACATTTCGCCCGTCTTTTCTTTTTTAGGATCAGTTTTAATGGTACCGGATGGTCCGTTAGCGGCGGCCTGGGTCCTTTTTCTTATCTTTTTTTACAAAGCTCTGCAAATACCCCATTTTAACAAATACTGGGTTTTGACCGGGATTGCCCTGGGAATCGGCGCTTTAAGCAAATATAACGCGGTCCTTCTTCCCATATCCGCTTTTCTTTATCTTCTCCTTTCGAAACAGAATCGGTTTTGGGTTTTGCGAAAAGAACCCTATATTGCTCTGGGGATCGGGGTGATTTTGTCCCTGCCGGTTGTTTACTGGAATGCCCAAAACCACTGGGCTTCCTTTGGGTTTCAGCTCAATCATGGCATCGGGGAGGACCATTCATTCTCCTCGCAATTGTTTTTTCAGATTTTAGGAGCTCAAATCGGGTATATTTCACCCATCCTTTTTTTTCTGGCATGGATTGCTGTTATTTTAAGCGGGATAAAGGGGATTAAATATCAGGACGAACGTTACCTGTTTTTATTTTGTTTCGCGGCTCCGACGCTTTTTCTATTTAATGGAATCGGCGCTTTTCATAAAATATTACCTCATTGGCCCGCCCTTGGATTTATAACGGCATTTATCGCCCTGGCCCTATGGATCGTGGAAGACCGGCCTAAAATAAAGTTATGGGTCGCGTCGGCCGTTTTGTTAGGAATTTCGCTTACACTCCTTGTTCCGATTCAGGCTCTTTTTATGGTTTTGCCTTATACTAAAAGTTTCACCGCGAAAGTGGATCCGACCAATGACCTGTATGGCTGGCCGGAAGCCGCCAGCCGGGTCAATTTTCTTCAGGCCAAAATGAATTCAAAGGAGGGCCCCACTTTTATTTATTCGAATAAATTCCTGATTGCCGACCAGATAGGTTTTTATACCGGAAAGAGCCGTGGGGTATACTGTTTTAATGAAGATAAATCGCAATATGATTTTTGGGATGACCCCGGGAGTCTTAAAGGTCAAAACGCGATTTTTGTGACCGACAACCGTTACCAGGTTGACCCGGTTGAAAAATTCGGTAAAAATTTTGAGAAAATTGAAAAAGAAGCGCCCATTGATATTTATCGAAAAGGGGTTTTAATCCGGACCTTTTATCTTTACCGGTGTTACGGTTTTAAAGGAATAAAAATTTAAAAAGAAATATTTTTGACGCGGTAGTATATAACGAGTGCCTGGAATGACCGTTTCTCCGACGCCGACGAAGTTATCCTCATTTCTGGACTTTTACATTATGGTAGGATAAACAAACTTCGCCGAAGTCTCCGTTCAGGTCACACCAGGCACTCGAAGACTGCTGGCAGAATAGTTACAAGGAAGACAAATTTCAATGATGAAATTAAATTTAGATTGTGTTTATTACAAAGGCGAAAAGCCCTGCGTTAAAAATCGCCTCTGCGACGGGTGCGATGACTACCTGCCGATGGGTAAACGGATTTTAATCCTGAAACATGCCGCGATGGGAGATGTACTTAGAACGACCCCGATCCTTTACGCGCTTAAACGGAGCTATCCAAACTCCTTTATTACCTGGATGACAGACTCAGCCTCTGCCGACCTGTTAAAATACAATAGGATGATCGACCGGCTTTATATTTATGGAACCGCCGATATGATGCGGCTAACGTGCGAGTCTTTTGACCTGATTCTCTCCCTGGATAAAGAACCCAGGACAGCGGCGCTCGCGATGAAAATCGATGCCAGAGAAAAGCGGGGAATGGGGCTTTCCCCGGAAGGAAATGTTTATTTCTTCAATCCCGAAGCGGAACATTATTTTAAGCTGGGGCTTTCAAATGAATTAAAGTTTTTTGAAAATAAACGGTCTTATCAAGACCTGGTTTGTGAAGCGGTTGGCCTGACTTATCAAAATGATCCCTATGATCTGGAGATACCTGACGCCTCGCGTCAAAAAGCAAAAAAGCTTTTTAACGAGGCGGGACTCGGCGAGAATGACCGGGTCATTGGGTTAAATACCGGCGCCGGAGGTGTTTTTGCCAACAAGAATTGGACCCCTGATCATTATGTCGCGTTAATCAATCAACTCACCCGTGAGTTTCGTCTCAAAATTGTTTTATTGGGGGGCGAACGGGAAAAAGAGCTCAACGATGATCTTCAATCAAGGTCAAAAGAAAAAATTTATAATTTCGGAAGCCAGGCTCTTCTTGACTTTTGCGGCTTGATCGAACGATGCAGTCTGATCATTACCGGGGACACCCTTGGAATGCATCTTGCCATCGGCCTGAAGGTTAAACTCCTGGTCCTGTTTGGACCCACCTGCGCCCAGGAAATTGACCTGTATGGACTGGGAGAAAAAATCGTTTCGACCATTTCCTGCGCCCCCTGCTATAAACAGGTTTGTCCAGAAACGGTTACCTGTATGGATCTGATTTCTGTCGAATCGGTCTACAAATCGATGGTTTCCATCCTGGGTCCTTCTTTTTTTGAGCCTTCAAGGAAAGCATGACAGACCCTGCCATTCCTGTTATGGTGATGATTCCCACCTATAACGAATCAAAAAATATTCTTTCCCTGGTCGATAAACTCCTCTCTGTCGATCCCTCGCTTCATATCGTGGTCGTTGACGATCACTCTCCGGATGGAACCTGGAAACTGGTTGAAACATTAGGCCGGAAAGACTCCCGGATCCACCTCATTCACCGGATCGGGAGAAAAGGCCGCGGAAGCGCCGGAATCGAGGGTTTTCAATATGCCATTTCGAAAAAAGCGGAAACCATTGTCGAAATGGATTCCGATTTTTCGCATAATCCCGTTTATATCCCGTCATTTTTAAAAGAAATCAAACAGGTTGATATCGTCATCGGATCGAGATCAATTCCGGGAGGAGGAGAAACCGGACGGGGGTTCGTTCGCCGCCTCATTACCAAAGGGGCCAATTTTTATATTCGTCTGGTTTTGGGGCTAAAAATAAAGGATTGCACCTCCGGGTATAGAATGTTCAGAATAAAAGTGCTTGAAGAAATTAATCTCGGGTCCCTTATTTCAACCGGCCCGTCGATCGTCCAGGAAATCTTATATAAAGCCTTTCTAAAAGGGTTTTCGATGAAAGAAGTCCCTATCGTTTTTGAAGAAAGAGCGGCGGGAAAATCGACCTTTAATTCGAAGATTATCCTCAATTCTTTGACGATGATTTTAAAATTCAAATTCCGCTACCGTTCCTCTCCGGACCAAACGCCGGCATGAATGTTCAGCTTCTTTTTTCAATTTTTTTTACGCTGATCACGCTGTTTCGTTTTTATTTTTCCGCTTCCTTAAACGTCACACCCGATGAAACTTATTATTGGTACTGGTCTCAGCATCTTGCTTTAAGTTACTTTGACCATCCTCCCATGGTCAGCTATTTGATCAAAATGTCCACCGCTTTGTTTGGAAACCATGCCTGGGCTGTCAGACTTCCGGCTCTCTTAATGGGAATCGGCTCCAGCTATCTTGTCTATCTTCTTTCAAAGGAGATCTTTAGAGACAGAAATGCCGGTCTGTTAAGCGTCGTGGTTCTAAACACGCTTTTACTCTTTTCCGTCAGCATGGTGATTATCACCCCGGATACGCCGCAACTCTTTTTTTGGCTGTTAACGCTTTATTTTTCGTTTCATGCGGTTTACGGCAATAAAACCGTGAATTGGATTTTGACGGGACTGTCGTTTGGCCTGGGCCTTTTGAGTAAATACACCATGATCCTTTACCTCCCCGGGTTCATTTTATTTCTTTTGGTGACACCCCCTTTTCGGCATTATTTAGTCTCCTGGAAACCCTGGGCGGGGTTTGGTTTAGCTCTGTTTGTTTTTTCTCCCGTGATGATTTGGAACTATCAACATCAATGGATTTCTTTCCTTTTCCAAATCCATCATGGAACCGACTCAAGAGAAATGCGCGGGTTTCGGTATCTCTGGGAGTTTTTGGGAAGTCAGGCGGGATTATTTTCTCCCTTTATCTTTTTGGGCTTCTTCTGGGCGTTATTTAAAGCCTTTAAAATCGGGAAAAAGAAAAGTCTCCATCCATTTGCTTTTTTGTTCTGGTCGGTTGTTCCGGTTTTTGTCTTTTTTCTTTATGAAAGCCTTCATACAAAAATTGAGGCCAATTGGGCGGGGTTCGCGCAGGCAGGGTCTATTATCTTGTTGGGCGGCTTTTTAAACCAAAAGATACGGGATCGGCCCGAAAATTCCAAAAAGGTTATTTATGCCGCGATCGGGATCATTTCATTTAGTTTTTTGGTGACGGGTTTCGTTCATCTACAACCTTACTTTAAGCTGATTCCATTGAGCGTAGATCGGGACAGAACCAATGACCTGATCGGATGGGAAGAGCTTCAAAAGATTAAAGCGGCCTTTCCCGAAACCACGAATCTGCCTATCCTGACGACAAGCCACACACTGGCTGGCGAAGCCTCCTTTTATCTCCAGACCCCGGACGTCTACCAGTGGGAATCGCCGCAGCGAATAACGGATCTGACTCAGGCTCATTCCCTTCCCCCGAAAGGGAGCTCCTTTTTATTAATGACCTCCGATGATGACCAATTTTCGCCGGAGGCGAAGTCTTTATTTGCCGAAATCAATCCGATTGCTGATATTCCGGTTTTTTATCCCAAAAGTCCATCGGGGATAAAAATTCGAACCTATCATTTTTTCCTGGCAAAAAACTTTACCGGAATTCCTCAATCGGAAAAAAGATGAGAATGAAAAACAAACTTTTTATTTTCCTGGTTTCCCTCCTGACATTTTTTGTCGTTCGAATCACGACGCTGCCCGTCGGCAATCCGGAGAGCGTCCATCAACAAAATCAGGAAGGATATTATGATTACCAGGGGGTCATTCATTTTCATACGAATTATTCAGGGGACGCCACCGGAACCTTTGAAGAAATTGCCCGGGTCGCCGGACAGCAAAAGGTCGACTTCTTGATCTCCACAGACCACAATACGCTTCGACCCCTTGAAGACAAAAAAGAAGGGTGGTATCAAAATACGCTGGTTCTTGCCGGGGAGGAGCTTTCCTTGCCCGAAGGGTATCTCCTGGCGTTAAACGTGAAGAATGTGACGCGGCTTCCGGGGGAAAAAACTGAAGAGGTGATTTCAGACATCGTAAAACAGGGAGGGCTTCTTTTTATTGCGCATCCCGACCATCCGAAGTGGAAATGGAAAATAGGGGATGATCGGGGGATGACGGGAGAAGAAATTCTCGATTTCGCGGACCAATGGTACACCGCTCAACCCGCGGCCGTTATTTTGAGCCTTCTTTCTTATCCCTTTAATTCTTCTGCCGCGTTTATCCAGCTTTATGAACGGCCCGAAAAAACGCTAAAGGGATGGGACAGGAGAAACGAGAAAAATAAAATGGTCGGAATTTTTGCCCCTGATTTTCATCAGGCTGTCAGAGTATCCGGCAAGGTTAAAATCCCGTTTCCAAAAGCAGAAAAAGTTTTACCCATCGCTCACGACCATGTTCTTTTAAAAAATCCTTTTTCAGGAAATTTTCAAGAGGATAAAAAAGCCCTTTATGAAGCGATTCAAAAAGGGCACCTTTACGTCTCAATGGATATTCTTGAAAATGCCGGGGGCTTTTTATTTTCCGCAAAACAGAATGGCCAAAACGTTTGGATGGGTGATCAGCTTCCGGCGGGACAACCTGCCGTCTTTTCTGTTAAACTGCCTGTGAATCACAAATTCAAAGAGTTGACGACCCGTTTATATCGAAACGGCCGGGAAGTTTCAAATAGCCGGGAAGCCGCTCTTACCTTTGAAACCAAAGAGGCGGGAGAATACCGGGTCGAAGTCGAAGTGGAGATTCCGGCCTTCTGGGGGGGAACGCGAAAAGTGACCTGGATTTACTCTAATCCCATTTATCTCAGGTGATGAAACTGTCAGTGGAACAACTCGATCTTTTTCAAACAAACGAAACCAGACTCCTGAGTTTGGAAAAAGATTTCTCTCTTAAATTAGAGAAAAAAACAAAAATCATTGTCACCCAAAACCGGTCCCATTTAATTACGGTTCAAAAAAAGGGAAATCACGAAGTTCACTTAAGAGTTCAGGAAGTCTTTTTGCATGCCCCTCACGCGGTGTGGGAAGCGATTGGAACGTTTATCCTTTCCCCTACCTTTCAGGCACGAAGAATCATCCGGGATTTCATTGCCCGGAGCAGGCCCGCGCGAGATTCTAAAACTGCGCGTCACCGGTTGAAATTAAACACCCAGGGGGTCTATTATCAATTAAAACCTCTCTTTGACGCCGTCAATATCGAAAATTTCAATCAGGAAATCAATTGCCAGATCACCTGGGGGAGAACTTATTCAAGGAGACGAAGGCGAAGCATTAGTTTCGGGACCTTTGAAAATTTTTCAAACCTGATCAAGATCAATCCGGCGCTTGACGACTCAAAGGTTCCTGAATTTTTTATCAAATATATTTTATATCATGAAATGCTTCATGCAAAATTTGAGGAAAAAAATTCCCGCGAGGCCGGGAGAAAAATTCACCATTCAAAGGAATTTTATGAATGGGAAAGAAAGTTCCCCGATTATGAAAAAGCGATCGAATGGGAAAAGAAAAACATCCGTCTGTTTGTCAAATAGGTAGTGTCACCCGGGAACAGAGATAGGATTTGCAACTCCTTGTCTTGCCTGTCATCGCGAGCGCCCGCAGGGTGCGTGGCGATCTCGGTTCAAGATGGCGAGATTGCTTCGCTTCGCTCGCAATGACAACTTTCTATCTCTTGGGTGTCATTGCGAGGAGTTTTTTTCGACGAAGCAATCTTAAGGATAGATTGCCACGCACCCCAAGGGTGCTCGCAATGACAGCATGGAAGGATTTATGGAATTAGCTTTATATCTTATCGACCCTTCTTCAAGTGAGAAACCCCGAAACGCTGAAAATTTCTCACGGCTGATTGATGCGGCCTTAAAAACGGAGATCCGGGAAATCAATCTTGTTTCAAGGAGAGATTTCAAAACCGAGGCGCCTTATTTAAATCAAATTCCGGAAAAAATGTTTAATCAAAAACGGGGTTTATTGAATAAGATCAATCCTGAAAAATTAAAAAAAAATCATATTCAAACGAATCATTTCGAACTGGGGGACCTTTTAACTTTTCTTGGGAAGAATCTGGAAAAAACTCCCTTTTTCTTCTTTGAAGACGAACCTGACGCATTGGCCTATGACGGGAGCCATTCTATTTTAAAGTTTGCTCAGGTGTCCCGCGAAAAAGAATGCGCGGTGCTGGGGTTAAAACGAATTGCCTTTTCGGAAATTGAGCGATTTGATTTACTGAAAGGGTCTTTAATCACTGAAGGGGAGTATCGAATCAACTCGGCCTTTCGGGCAAATAATCCTTTGCAATCATCCAGTAATCTCGCCCTGACGAAACGGTTTATTTTAAAACCGGCCTTTTTTAAGATGTTAGCGGCGAAAAGCAATCTTGAAAATAGTTTTATCGAGTCGTTGGATCTGTTTGTCAAAACCGGGCCGGTTTACGGTCTATTGCCTTTTGTTCCTTTGAAAATCAGATGACCGACCCTTTTGAAGCCATAAAACTCGCCTTAAAGAAAAACACGCGATCGTTTTACCTGAGTCTGATGATTTTCCCCAACCCGGTCAAGAAGCAGGTTTCCGTTGCTTACCTTTTTTGTAAAATGGCCGATACGATCGTTGATACGGACCTCTTTCCCAAAGAACAGAGGAAAGAAGTTCTGGCCGATTTTTATAAAGTGGTGACAGGCGCAATGGCATTGCCCGCCGTTCAAAGCCTGAGGGATCACTTTGAACCTCTTCAACCGGCTCTCTTTCTCTTCCAACAATTCTCATTAGAAGATCAGAAGCAGATCCTCACTCTGTTCAAACAGGTCACGTTAGGGATGGAAATGGACCTGGAAGGAAAATCCCTTCAAAACGAAGAAGAGCTTGACCGATATTGCTGCCATGTCGCAGGGGCTCCGGGGGTGTTTTTAACCGAACTCTTTTTCCGATATCAATATCTTAAAAAAGAGAAAGAAAAGATGGTCGCGCTTGGCGCCCGGTTAGGAAAAGGGTTACAGCTAATCAACATCCTCCGGGATCAAAGGGAGGATTCTGAAAGAGGGCGGGTTTATCTTCCCGATCCCGAAAGGTCTTCTCATCAAAAAATCATTCAAAAGACCATTGGTTATCTGGACAACGGGCTTGAATATGTGATGAGGGTGCCGAGAAGAGCCTGGAGAATCAGGCTCGGTTCCCTCTGGCCCCTTTTATTTGCCATTAAAACGTTGAAAAGACTTGTGAACTCACCACGAAATCCGTTAGAAAAGATAAAGATCAGCCGGGGGGAGATTTATTTAACGATGCTGTTTTCGGCGGTGATCTTATTCTCTAATTCAGGAATCAGGCGCTATTTCAAAACCCTTAAAAAGGGCATTGATGGTCTCGTAAAAGGTCGTCATTCCCGCGAAAGCGGGAATCCAGAGGTCTAAAAATGAAAATTTTGGTCGTTGGCGCCGGCGCCGTCGGCGGTTATTTTGGAACATTGCTCCATCAAAGCGGAGCCGATATCACCTTTTTGGTTCGTCCGGCGACTGATGAGGTCATCAGGCAAAAGGGATTAACCGTTGAGAGCTACAAGGGGAACATGACCATACAACCCAGGACCGTTCTCGCCCGGGATTTATCTTCGCCATTTGATTTAATTATCCTGTCGGTGAAATGCTATGACCTTGAAACGGTTTTCGAGCAGATTAAACCGGTTGTCTCTTCCGATACGATTTTGTTGACGCTTCAAAATGGGGTAAACACCGAAGAACGTTTAATACAGCAATTTGGAAGCCATAAGGTCATTGGCGGCGTGGCGTTTATTACTTCAAAACTCATCGAGCCAGGGAGGATCGGACATTATAAACGCGGGATCATCACAATAGGGGAGTTAAACGGAGAGAAAACCGAACGCCTTGAAAAGATCCATGAATTACTCGTCCGGGCAAAAATTACAGCCTATGTCACAGATGAAATCATGAAAAAGAAGTGGGAAAAACTCTGCTGGAACGCCACGTTTAATCCCTTATCGATTTTATTTAATGGCCCGGTTGAAAGGGTGTTGGAATCCAAAGGGGCCCTGGATGTCATCCGGCAGGTGATTTCTGAAATCATCGTCGTCGCGAAACAGGTAGCCGGGATAACACTAAACGAAAATATCGCGGAAGAGACCATTTCAAATACTTACGGACTTAAAGAGTACCACACGTCGATGTATGAAGACTGGAAATCAGGAAAAAAGACTGAAAACGACTACCTGAACGGCGATATTTATCAAAAAGGCCTCGCTTTGAATATCCCGGTGCCGATGAATTTTGCCCTTTACCAGGCGGTTAAAGCCCTCACCCTTCCATAAAAAACCATTCCTGAAAAAAAGAACAGCGATAGGATTTGTAACTCCTTGTTTTGCCTGTCATCGCGAGCGCCCGCAGGGTGCGTGGCGATCTCGGTTCACGATGGCGAGATTGCTTCGCTTCGCTCGCAATGACAACTTTCTATCGCTGTTCTTGGGTTTGACATTGGAATTGAATCCCTATATAAAATGTAGTAAAATGTAATACAAATTTGGAGGAGGTCATTATGAGAACAGTCGTTTCTGTAAGTCTTTCAAAGGATTTAGCTGTTGAATTACAAAAAACTGCCAAAGCGGAAGGTAAGTCAAAAAGCGGCGTCATAAAAGAAGCCCTGAGGTCTTATATCTGGGAAAGCAAATTTATGGCACTTAGAAAGAAAATGACCAGAAAAGCCGAAACGAAGGGTATTTTAACCGATGAGGATGTTTTTAAGGCGGTGTCTTGAGGGTTGTATTCGATACCAATGTTTTGCTGGCAGCGTTTTCAACCGAGGGGTTATGCTGGAAGCTTCTCCTAAAAGCAAACCGGAAGGAGTTTTTCTTATATACAAGTCCGTATATTCTAAACGAGTTTAAGAGTAAACTTTCGGGCAAATTCGGCTTTTCCGCTGAAGAAGTGGAGGAGAGTATGAATCTAGTTGCGGAGATTTCCCGGAATATAGATCCCGAAGAAAAAGGCATCCATATCAAAGGCGTCTGCCGGGACAAGAAAGATGATCCTATTCTGGCATGTGGAATTGCCTCAGAAGCAGATTTCCTGGTCACAGGGGATTCAGACCTTTTGATTCTTAAAAAATATAAAGGGATGAAGATTTTTAATTCCAGAGATTTTGAGATTTTGCTAGTGGGTTTTAGTAAGAAATAATCACCCGGCCATTAGATTTGCTCCGTGTATGATCCGTCACGGCATCCCCAGAAATGGGAAGATAACTATCGAAAGAGAAGGAGATAATTCCATGGCACGAAAATACCACCCCTGTTTATTCTGTAAGGGACCCGTGAAAGAGGAGAAAGTAACAGTAGATTACCGTTGGGGGAAAGATTTTATCGTGGTGCTGAAAGATGTTCCCGCGGGTGTATGTGAAGTGATCCCTCCCCCCCTCTTTTAACAAAAGTTAATCAATATTATTTTAAAGTAAATTTTTCATTATTTCCGGGATATTTATTCGGATTGACAAATCAGAGGCGTTTTTTTATATTAGAAACAAATACAATTTAACAAATGCGAGTAGAAATTCGATGAGAAAGTCAAACCTGTCCATAAAAGAAGTTGAGCAGGCAATCCAATCTTTTGCGTTTGAAGCTCAAAAAAAGCTTTTGAAGGATTTACCGAAGCTTTTGAAAATTTCACGGTCCGATCTTGAATTTTTAAAGATGTCGGAATCCGCATTTAGCTTCTGGGAAAATTCCGAAGACCAAATTTATGACAACTTATAGCCAGGGGCAGGTTGTCCTCCTTCTTTTTCCGTTTACCGACCTCACCGCTACAAAACAACGCCCGGCAGTTATCCTCTCTTCAGATTCCTATAACCAATCTCATCAAGATGTGATTCTTGCTGGCATTTATAAAAGGAGAAAAAGTCATGTCGCAGATAAAAACAGAACATCTATATATCGAAAAAGACCTTGAAAGGTATGAGGGAAAGGCTGTTATAAAAAACACCCGAATTCCTGTCGCTTCTATCGTTAATCATTATCGTTCAGGTATGAGTATTGAGGAAATTCTCGAAGGTTATCCTTTGCTCAAGCCTGCCCAGCTTTTTGATGCCTTGAGCTATTATTTTGATAACAAGGAAGAAATCGACATAGAACTTACTTAGATGATAAAGCTCTATCTCGATGAGGATGTTCACAAAAAAATTGCCACCGCCTTGAGATTGAAGGGATATGATGTTATTAGTACCCATGAGGTGCAGAAACAAAGTCTCTCTGATCATCAACAATTAGAATACGCAATTGCTGAAGGAAGGACGATTTTTACGTTTAATGTTGGTGATTTTAATAGACTTCATAAAGAATATATCAAGAGTGGAAGAAATCATTGCGGTATCCTGCTGTCAAAGCAAATGCCGATTGGTGAGACAATTAAACACCTTGTGAAATTTCTATATGCCCATTCATCAGAGGAAATAAGAAACAATATCTTCTGGGTTTAAAATAATCTAATGTAGTGTCCGCTAAATAACTGGACAACTACTTTTTTGTTTTTCTCCTGCGCGGGAGCGTGCAGCCTGGCTGAATCTGTTCCAGGGTTTGGCGGCAGCGTGAGAGTTTTTCAACGATAGATTCCACTGTGGCGGTCCAAAC
>JACOTA010000048.1 GCA_016178585.1 Nitrospirota bacterium | reverse complement strand
GAGACCCTGGCATGCGATTGTCTCTTGCATAGGAGACAATATGCCATATATGGATTTGGAAGTCCAGCAAAAAATGAAACCTTACTTTAGGCGGGGGAGACCTGAGTAGTTACAAAAATCCTACAATATATTGATAAAATGAGGACCTAATTTATTTACCCAGCCCAGTCTTTACATAACAGTTCGGCTTGTTCCATGACGGTTTGGGTTGCTTTTTCCTGTTTGTCTGGGGGATAACCGTACTTCCGGAGAATCCGTTTTACCAACGTCCGCATTTTAGCGCGGATATTTTCTTTAACCGTCCAGTCAATGTTGACATTCTGCCTGATGGTTCTCACCAGCTCATGCGCGATTTCCCGTAAGGTATCGTCCCCTAAAACTTTAACGGCACTATCATTCGTTTCCAAAGCATCGTAAAGGGCCAATTCGTCCTCAGAAAGCCCCAGGTTTTCCCCCCGCTTGTGAGCGTCTTTCATTTCCCTGGCAAGCCGGATCAACTCCTCGATGACCTCTGCCGCTTCAATGGCCCGATTATGGTACTGAAGAATTGTTTTCTCCAGCATTTCGGCAAAGGAACGGGACTGGACGAGATTTCTTTTAGAAGTCAATTTAATTTCATCGTTAATCAGTTTCCGAAGGAGTTCTAGAGCCAGGTTTTTATGGGGATAATCCCTGACTTCCGCGAGAAATTCCTCGGATAGAATCGAGAGGTCCGGTTTTTTCAGTCCGGCGGCGCTGAAAATGTCGATGACCTGTTCCGAGGAGACCGCTCTAGAGACAATTTGTTGAATTGACGTATCGAGATCTTCGGGATGTTGTCCAGGTCCTTCCGTGTTTTTCACCAAAGCCGCCCGAATCGCATGGAAAAAGCCGATTTCTTCGCGTATCGCCAGCGCTTTTTCATTTGGAACCGCCAGAGCAAAAGCCCGGGAGAGGTCGGTGACGACTTTCATAAAGCGGTTTTTACCATCTTGAAGCGATAACAAGAAATCTAGCGCGGCGGGAATTACCCGTACTCGTTCCGCTGCCGTTCCCCTGAAAAAAGGTTGATAATCAAATCCGTGGAATATCCCTTTCATAATCTCAAACTTTTCCAGAAGAATCCCGACAGCGACCTCTTGAGGAATCCCCGCTTGATCCCGGTCTCGTTCCGAATATTCCGAAAGCGCTTTTTTAAGTTCATGGGCGATTCCAAGGTAATCAACAATCAAGCCCCCTTGCTTGTCTTTAAATACCCTGTTGACCCTGGCAATGGCCTGCATCAGAGAATGATCCTTCATCGGCTTGTCAATATA
Source organism: Nitrospirota bacterium (assembly GCA_016178585.1). Lineage (NCBI taxonomy): Bacteria > Pseudomonadati > Nitrospirota > Nitrospirota bacterium. The sequence goes on along the minus strand of JACOTA010000048.1, from coordinate 6,739 downwards.
CATCGTGTGCAAAGAGGGAACATCAAACCCGGTTAACCACATATCCCGGACGATCACCAGCTTGAACGTTTTTTTATCATCTTTAAAATAATCTCCAAGCTTTTCACGCCGTTCTTTGTTCCGGATATGCCGTTGCCAATTCACGGGATCGGTAGCGGAACCGGTCATTACTACTTTTAAAAATCCCTTGTCATCGTCGGCAGACTCCCAGTTAGGACGAAGCGCGATAATTGCGTTATAAAGATTAACGCAGATTCTCCGGCTCATGCCGACGATCATCCCTTTTCCATCAATGGCTTCAAGCCGTTTCTCAAAATGATCGACAATATCTTTGGCCACAAGATGAACCCGTTTTTCAGCGCCAACTAAAGCTTCAATCCTCGCCCATCTGGATTTCAGCTTCTTTTTAACCGATTCTTCTTCTCCTTCGGTCACCTCTTCAAATTCAGGGTCGATCTTGGGTTTCTCTTCTTCTTTAAGATCGAGCTTGGCCAGCCGCGCTTCATAATAAATGGGGAGGGTTGCACCATCGAGGATGGCCTGATGGATGTCATATACATCCACATAATTTCCAAAGACTGCCGGGGTACTCCGGTCGGACTTTTCAATCGGAGTAGCAGTAAAGCCGATAAATGAGGCATTGGGGAGGGCGTCTCGAAGATGACGGGCAAATCCATCCATAAAATCATACTGGCTTCGGTGGGCTTCGTCGGCGATGACAACGATATTCCGGCGGTCTGACAAGAGGGGCATTCGCCCCTCTCCCTCACCTTCCGCTTCGCTTCTCCCTCTCCCACTGGGAGAGGGTTGGGAAGAGGGTACTGCCTCTGGTGGCATGAACTTCTGGATCGTGGTAAAGACCACTCCGCCGGAAGCAACTTTTAGCAGTTCTCGCAAATGAGAGCGATTTCCGGCCTGAACAGGGGTCTGGCGCAACAGTTCATGACAGGCGGAAAAGGTTCCGAAGAGCTGATCGTCCAGATCGTTCCGGTCGGTTAACACCAGAAGGGTTGGGTTTGCCATTGTCGGATGGAGAACCAGTTTTCCGGCATAAAACATCATTGTCAGGCTTTTACCGGATCCTTGAGTATGCCAAACAATCCCGGCCCGTTTGTCACCTTTGATCGCGGAAACCGTTGATTCAATAGCCTTTTGCACGGCATGGTACTGATGATACCCCGCCATCTTTTTGATATTCCCTTTTTCATGAAGTTCAAAAACAACAAAATGACGCATCAAATCAAGAAACCGCTCTTTGTTAAACATCCCTTTAATCAAGACTTCCAATTGAGGAAGTCCGGCTGGTGCCGGATTAATCCCATCCAACGTTTTCCAGGGCATGAACCGTTCCAGATTGGAGCTAATCGTTCCTGCTTTGGCTTCCGTCCCATCGGATATCACATTGACTTCGTTATAGATGAAAAGGGAAGAAATTTCGGCTTTATAGGTCTCTATCTGTTTAAAGGCATCTCGAATGGTGGCGTTTTCGTCGGCGGGGTTTTTCAGCTCAATGACCCCTAAGGGGAGGCCATTGATAAAAACAACCATATCGGGTCTGCGATGATGATTGTTTTCAATGACCGTAAACTGATTAACAACTAGCCAGTCGTTGTTTTCCAGATTTCCGGAATCAATTAGAGAAACATAGTCAGTAACGGCTCGGCCATCTTTTTGATGTTCAACAAGAATGCCATTTACCAAAAACTGGTGAAAACGGTGGTTATTCGCAGAGAAATAGGGGTGTTCAATCCGGTTAAGGATTCGAATCGCTTCATCAATCACTTCGGCTGAAAGGGTGGGGTTAATTTTAGTCAGGGAGGAATGAAAACGGGAGGTTAGAAGAGTATCGGAGTAAGAAGCTCTTTCCGATAAAAGCTCTCCCGGCGCGATATCAGGGCCATGAAGAATGGAATAGCCTAATTCCTGGAACCAGGAGAGCGCAGCCTCTTCAAGATCAGATTCGGTCATTCCAGCCATTAATTATTTTCCTAAACATAAATATTAATATTCAGTTTCCTCTTTTATTTTTTTGATACCAACCATAAAAGCGCTAAAATACCACCTAATAAAAGTAACGTCTGTGTATTTTCAAATTGGAGTTTTCTCTCTAATAGACCTTTCTCAATATTTTTAAGCGCAGGTCCTGGATTATTGGGATCAATTTTTTGATACGTTATTCCATTTAAGCAGCCCAGATCTGAACTTGAAACCCCAGGAGCCACCAATGGAATAATAGTTTTTGTTTTAGCCTTTGCACGTCCAATTTCTTGACCAACCGACATTGCCCGAGAAACAGTTTTATCTGAAATGACCGCCAAGACCAAATCAGACTGATCAATCCAGTTGAAAATGGTTGGCCATGCTTCTTGACCAGGAACTTTACTTTTATCCCAAAAAAGAACTTCCACATGGGGTCTGAGATATTCTGCAATCCGATGAACAAGAGATAAATCATCTGTACTGTAACTGATAAATATTTTCATATATCCACCTTTTTCATAATAAAGCGTAATCTTTTTATAAAGGGTCGTGCTAAAAAATGGTGGCGCCGATCCTTTGTAATAATCCCTCATACAAATCCGTTTCATCATTCCAAAGGATATGGTTATATTGCCGGGTATCAAAGTGAAGCTTGGCTTCATCTGTTTTCTTACAGGTCCAAATTACCGGGATTCCTAAACCCAATGCGAACCCTGCCTCAAAATAAACGCCCCCTTTTTGTCCTGTAAAATCAGCAACCATAAACCTACTTTTTCGAATTTCGGAAATGATAAGGTCGCATATCTTTTCATTATGTTCTTGAAGGTCCACTCTTAAAGGTTTGTACCCTATGGAGGTAATTGCTTTTCCGATCCCATTTTTATAGGCGTTATCGAGGTCAGGATTAAATGACATCGCTACAAATGCCTGTTTCGAATCCTTTCCTGAAACGGTTCTTTCAAGTTCTGCTATTCGATTCCATCCTTTAACTGTTAAAGTGATGGTAGTTATTTGAGGGGTTCGTTTTATATCAATTAAACCGACTTCAAATAGAGCCCTTGTAATAAAATCGAATTCTGTTTTGTTTTCTGCAAAAAATACAGGATAATCAGTCTCAGGACTTAAGTTTAACTCTTCGCCTAGATTCGAGATTAGTCTTTGTAGGTTTTTTAACGCCCGATCAAGTCTTTAAGACCAGCGATAGACTTCGCACCCACTTATTAATCATGTCATTGCGAGCACCGAAGGGTGCGTGGCAATCTTATCGTAAAGTCTTGAGATTGCTTCACTTTGTTCGCAATGACAGCTTTCTAACTCTGTTCTTGGGTTCTATTACGGCCGGAACTTTGATTGGTAAAGACTCTGAAAGGGTATTCATCACGTCCTTAGTTGAAAGGCTTGATTTATCCACCAGATCTTTTGCATGAGAATCAAGGTCCACTTTTGGCAAGTCTCTGTGAATTGATCTTTCTCTTATAATCGCAGAAAATTTGGCTCTATCTCCTTTGAATAAAGATTCAATTTTTGTTTTGGTCGCTTTGGATAAAGTATATTTGCCGCAAACTTCACAATCATAAATAAGGATGTTTCCATAATCTTCGTTGCTGATTTTTGCATTAAGGTAATTGCAGAGTGGACATTGGCCCGTATTTAACACTACACTCTCCCGGTCGTTTGTTTATGCCTTACAACATTTTTAGGGTTCCCCACCCGTATTTCTCCCGACAGTAACTTCGGTAGCAATAAATCTCGAATGTCGGCTAGTGTGCGGGTTTCACAACGATTGGTATAAGCCTTTTCGAATAACGGTTCTACAGCATGATTGAAAACCCGTAGAACATCATCTGGAGGAAAGACCGTTTTTAGCCGCTTCAGATCTTGGACAGTGACATGACCAAGGCCTGTAGTTTGCTTGTTCCTGGCAATCTCTATAAACACTGACTTGAGATGCCGGAGAAGGAAGTAAACAAATAATTTTTCTAGTGGTCTTTTTATTTGTATCTTAAATATGTGTTGATTCAACCAACCATTTTCCCCGGTCCATATAAAGGTATCGATAGATGTATCGGGACTTCCAGACCAGGAAAACAGAATATTTCCCGAACTGATAAGGTATTTTTGCTCACGAATTACCTCTGTGAACTTGGTCTGGCTTGTAACCCCGTCTTTTAACTCGCCAATTTTTATTACCGGTAGCCCAAACCGTTCTGGTGAGAAGTCATCATTCCTGAAGGCTAAGCCATTAATGTATCCGGCACAGTCATAAAGGGCGCAAACCTCCCATCCCTTTGGAATTTTGCCGAGGGCGGAGTTTTGAAAGGAGTCGGGGAAGAGGGCGGCGGTGGCGGCATCCATGCCAGATGGTTTACGGCCTTCGGCTTTGGCGAGGACAGGGTCAAAGTCCACAAACCAGGATTTAAAAATCGCCTGTGCCATTGCTTCCAGTGTTGCATTCATTTTCCGGTTTAGCTCTATTTTATCATCCAACGTGCCGAGGATTGTGGCAATGGCTTTTTGTTCATTTATGTTAGGACATGGGACAAGCAAATTTTCGATCATCCCTTTAGTGAGGGCATTTCGCGTTGCCCCAATTGCTGCCATTCCCAATAAATAGGCCTGCTGTTTTGGAGAAATAAGGAAATATCTTAAGAACCTTGCATCTAATTTTTCGGGATTAGTACGAATTATTGCCACGTGCTGATTAACCCGTGCTGGAAGATAATCTTTTGGAGCAATGCATGTTCTTGCCACCGAATCCCCCGTAATATTTAAGAGGACATCATTTTCTTGAACTGAAACTCCTTCCAGTTTCAACGCTTGATCTTCGGAGATGCGTGCTAAACCGTCAACCTTAAAGCCGTCATTATAAACATTCTGGCTACGAATTAACGTAAATGGACCGTTTTCAAGGTATGACTCGCCACCTCCCCTTGGCGTTGCTCCACTCCCTATTTTTTTACATAGATCGCCAAGCCTTAACATAGGCCAACTCTCATTCGCAATCCCCATTTCCTTTAAATTCTCATGAACTATTCTCAATTCTGGCACTCTCCAAATTCTTGTGGCTTCTCGTTTCACGGGAATGAAACGATTGTTCTCTCGCTTTCATTGTGCATGAGGCTCTTGCACAAATTGTCCTACATTTTGTCGGATAATTCCGGGGTCCCGACGAAAAGGAACGAATCGTGCCACAGGTTGCCGCACAATTACGGAGTCAGGCTTTTTGATCTTTTTCTTATTAGCCATACCCTAATTCCTTTAAATTCTTCCGATTTATGCTGCCATATATTCCCGAACGTCCACTTGTACCCCCGTTTTTGCCGCTGTTTCTGCGGATTTCAGCAATTGAGCGGTTGTCTTCTCATCGATATATTCTTCGCCACAGTTAGCACAAACCTGGGCTGGAACGCCTTTAATAACAAGCGTCACTCCATCCCGCTCCAGGGTCACGGTTCCCTTACCTTTCTTTGTTTCTCCTTGTTTACAAATAACACATTTCATTTTGTTTTCCTCCTCAAAAGGACAAGCCGTTCATAGGTCATATCCCAATTCCTTTAAATTAAGTGAAATCTCAACGCGCATCTTCAGCTTCCCTTACCTGTTCTTCAATGAAACGTTGGACATCCTCCTTCTTTGGCAGTTCAAGTTGATACTTGGAGACGAAAAGGTGGTTGTCCATACCAGCCAGAGCGTATTCGACAAGCGCATGGTCTTTGTCTGTGCATAGCAGGAGACCGACAGGCGGGTTATCTCCCTCCGTCATCATGTTTTTACGATACCAATTAACGTAAGTGTTGAGCTGGCCGAGGTGTTCATGCGTGAAAGCCGCAACCTTCAATTCCACGAGCACATGGCACTTGAGGACTCGGTGATAAAACACCAGGTCTACAAAACCGTGAGTTCTGCCAATGAGAATGCGCTTTTGCCGCGCTTCAAAACAGAAACCGTGGCCCATTTCCAGCAGAAATTCCTGCAACTTGTCGAGGATGGCGTCCTCCAATTCGGATTCACCCATGACCTCTCGCGGTTTGATTCCGAGAAACTCGAAAACATACGGATCGCGGACGGCAAGGCGCGGCTCTGTTTTATGCGCGTCGGCTTGCACCAATTTGACCAGCCTGGCTTTGTCCTCCGACAGGCCGGAACGTTCGTAATAAAGAGTGCCTATCTGGCGTTTAAGCTCGCGTACTGACCATGCGCCACGGATGCACTCAGATTCATAGAAGGCGCGCTGGCCTGGGTCTTTAATGATGACAAGTTGTTCCAGGTGGCTGTAGGAGAGTTTGCCGGCAATATTTTTCGCTGTGAGTTTGAATTGTGCGGACGCTGTCCGCACTTTTTCTTTCACCATTAGACTATCATGAGCCTGCTGGATAACGTTAACAAGAGCCGCGAAGTCCCATTTTTCCTGCTTAGTCCCCATATCCCAATCCCTTTAAATTCTCCCGAATCTGGGCTTCCAGTTTCGCGCTTTCAGAAAACTGTTCCTCTAGTTTCGCAGTAAGCCGCTTCACTTTGTCTTCGAATGGTTCGTCATCCTCTTCAATTGCCTCTGCGCCAACATACCGGCCAGGGGTGAGAACATATCCATGTGAAGCAATTTCTTCTGTGGTAACGCTTTGTAACTACTCAGGAGTGTCAGGGAGGAAAAAGCATTTCAGGCAAGTACGGTTGACCTGTCAGGGACTGGGAAATGGATTGCAAGAGGTTCCAGCCGTTTTTACGAGCTGTGGATAGGTAGCTTCTGATGCGGGCAAAG
>JACOTA010000047.1 GCA_016178585.1 Nitrospirota bacterium | reverse complement strand
GTAGTTGACCGAGATCATACCAGGCCGGAAATCTCCAAGCGCCTCGATCCGGCGATAGAGGTCTTGTCTTTGGGCTTCGAGCTCTTCCAGAGATTTTTCCATGGGACCTCCTTATCTGATTGTTATATAACAATCAGATAATAGGCCAAAAAAAAGGAAAAGTCAATATTTACCCATAAATTTGTCTCACACCCGCCGCCCCCGCCGGGTTTGACAGATTGGCGTTTAATTGGTATCCTTTAGCTTATCTATGGGTATAAGATCAACTAAAATTGGGGTGCTGTTTTTTGCCTTGTTCGGACTCTCTTTAGCTTGCCAGGTCCCCGTTCAGGCTGAGGTTTTTTATTATAAAGATCAGCGGGGGGCATGGCATTTCACTAATGTGCCCGACGATGGAAGATACCAGAATATCACCCATTTAAAAATAGAAAAATCGAGAAAAAAGGTCACTTCAACCGACTTTAATGATTTTCGTGAATTGATTGAACATTCAGCAAAGAAATACCAGGTAGATCCTTTACTGATCCGGGCGTTGATCAAGGTTGAATCGGATTACGACCCCTTTGCGGTCTCCGATTCCGGGGCTCAGGGACTCATGCAACTGATGCCTGCGACCTCCCGATGGATGGAAGTCAGCGATCCCTTTAACCCGGAAGATAATATTGAAGGGGGGGTCAAATATTTCAAACGGCTTTTGTCTATCTTTAACGCCCAGCTCATACCGTCCATTGCCGCCTATCATGCGGGTGAAAACTCAGTCCTTAAATACAACAATCAAATTCCTCCCATTGAAGCCACTCAGAGATATGTCAAGAAAGTCATTCTCCAGTATTATCATTATCATGGGATAAAGGAAACCTCTCCGAGATCGAATAAAATCTATAAAGTTGAAACTCCGGAAGGAGATGTCATTTTCACAAACCTCCCGATGTTGTATCAGGCAGTGGTTAAGGAAATTGCCTACAAATAAAGCAGACCTATTTTTTTAAAAAGGAGTGGGTTTTTCTGGAGGAGGAAAAAGGGTAATCCGATCGGAAATGCGCCCCGAGACTTTCTTTCCGGCCATAGGCCGCTTTGGCAACTAAAAGTGACACCGTCAACATATTTTTAACCTCCATTGTTTCTCTATGGAAACAGGAAAAAGGGAGTTGCCGATTCCATTTCTTTAAAACGGTACAGGCTTTAGACAACCCTTTTTCGTTTCTAACAATCCCGACATTTTCCCACAAGATTTTCTTACAAGAAAGCCTCAGCCGGTTCAAGGCTTTAGGGTTTAACGGAGGAGGTTTTAAAAGGACTTTAAATTGACGGTCCAACCCTTTTTGATTAATTTTTATTTCCTTACCTATTTTTGAAGTTTTTAAGATTTGTTGTCCTGCTTTGGTGCCGAATACAATGCCCTCAAGTAACGAATTGCTCGCCAGGCGGTTGGCTCCATGAACGCCGGTGCAGGCGACTTCTCCAGCCGCATATAAACCTTTAATCGGCGTTCGTCCTCTTAAATCAGTTTGTATTCCTCCCATCATAAAGTGCGCGCTGGGCGAGGTCGGAATGAGATCCCTGGTAAAATCAATCCCGTAACTTAAACAGGTCTTGTAGATGGTCGGAAACCTTTTCTTCAAGACTGTCGGCGGCAACCCGGTCATATCGAGATAAACATGGTTTGCGCGGGTCTTCTCCATCTCCTCCCAAATGGCCCGGGAAACCAGATCCCTTGGGGCCAGCTCTGCTTCAGGGTAGTACCGTTTCATAAAAGCTTCCCCTTTTACATTTCTTAAGCGCCCCCCTTCGCCGCGCATCGCCTCGGATAAAAGGAACGGCGCGGCGCCGGGAAGACAAAGAGCCGTCGGATGAAATTGCACAAACTCCATATCCTGCACGATGGCTCCCTGGCGATACCCTATTGCCATCCCGTCCCCTGTGGCAATGGAAGGGTTGGTGGTTCTTAAATAAATTTGTCCGGCTCCTCCTGTGGCTAGAATCACCGATTTCGAAAGAATGATCTTGGGAATTTCTTCTTCTTCCAATAAAACCCAGGCCCCTTTACAGACCCCGCCTTCGACATAAAGATCAACGGAAAAATGGTGGTCTAATAACTGGATATTTGGCTCAGATCGAACGCGAAGAAGGAGGCTTTTGATAATTTCATCCCCTGTCGCATCACCCCCTGCTCTTAAAATCCTTTGCCGGCTGTGGGCCGCTTCCTGTGTAAACAACAACGCATTTCCCTTCCGGTCGAAATGGGTTCCCCACTCAATAAGTTCTCGTACCCGTAAAATCCCTTCCTCCACCAGGATTTTAACGGCAGAGGCCTTGCACAATCCTTTTCCGGCTTTTAAGGTGTCTTCATAGTGGGATTTGGCCGAATCGAAAGGATTGATGGCGGCCGCAATCCCTCCCTGCGCATAAGCCGAATTACTTTCCCGGTCCATCCCTTTATTGAGGATTAAAACTTCCCCATCCCGGGCCAGTTCCAGAGCCGCTCTCAAACCGGCGATTCCGCTTCCAATGACTAAATAATCGGTCCTTTGGACGTCATAAGAAGAACGGGGAGGGATGGGCATTCAGGATCGCTTTTCTTTAGCAGGAGGAAGGAAAGGATTAATGCCTTGAATTTCGACTAAGCGGGGGACGGGCTCATTTGAAAATTTTAAAATGCTGCTTCCTCCGTTTTTTAAGGGACTTTCTGAGGGAAAGGACCACTCGCCTTCCCAGCGGACCATCAGGGAGGAGGAGGAAGTTTCTAGAACAATATGATCCAGATAAAAATTAAGCGTTACGGTATTGGTTTGAGAAAAAACTTCCCGAGTTCTGTTCCTGAAAAGGTCCAGGTCTGGATACGAAGAGGAGAGGTCTGAAAAAAAATCAGAGCTGTTTTTTGCTTCATAATCCTTCTTCAGCCGATCGAGGGAGTCATATAGGGCATGAATACGGTTTGCGTTTTCACTTTTTTTAATTTCTTCCCGGGCGCATCCCGTCCAGAAAAGCAAGAAGAAGATAAAAAAGAGAAGAAAAAATTGTTTTCCTCTTTTAGGCATGAGGCGAATTATAGGGAGATTCTCTCCAAAGGTCAAGTCCCGTTCCGAATTCTAACCTTGACACTTATCCCCGTATTATGATACTTAATCCATTCATTTAATGAATCCTGAAGGTTTCATTCAAATCATTTTTTATTAAATAATCGAACCATTTTCGTTGTTTAAAGTAGATGCCCCGCGGGCATTGAAAAGGAGAGCTTCATGTCAAGGGTTGTCAAAAAAAGAAGAAAGAAGATGCGCAAACATAAACACAAAAAACTTTTAAAAAGAACCCGTACCCAGAGAAAACGGAAGTAGATTTTCAAAGGGGGCGTTCTCTTTATCAAAACCGCTTTTATCCGTTAAATAAGGTGACGGATAAAAAAAGGAGATTAAAAGATGTCAAAAGTTTCCATGGGAGATACGAAGAAAATCCTTGTTACAGTTCGCACGCAGAGCGCAACATATTTTGGAAATATTTATGTTCCAGCCATAAGGAAAAGGGTATCTGATCTCTTAAATGACGAAGCGAAAATGTTCATTAATTTAACCGATGTGAGTATCAACGGCGGTTCAGAGAAAATCTCCTTCATTTCGATTAACAAAAATTTAATTGAATCGATCATTGAGTAGAACAATTCCTTAAGAAACATATAATAGAAATTTAAGGATAGCCAAAAGAAAATTCTTAGGAGGGATATTCCGTTAAGCTGCTTTAGGTCTCTTGACGTCTACGTTCACTTTTCAGGAAGGATTATTTCTTATAGGAGATTGTAACCTTGGGTGATAGGTAACAATAAAATATAACCTTTACCCCGTATTATTCTCAAAGAAAGATTTTTTTATCTGTTCGTATTAAATAAGAAGGGGATCCCGCCGGATCCCCTTCAATCATATTCTTCAAGGTTATATTTCTATTCGATTAACGTCCTGGCCAGGAAGAAAAATCCAGTATCGGTTCCGCCATTATTGACTGAAAAATCCCCTACCAGCCTTTCTTTGTAAACTCCCATGGAGGCATTTCTGGGGCTTGTCGGTGCAATGGTAAACGTGGTGGAACCGTCTGTAGCACTGCCGCTTACCCGTCCATCCGTAGTATCAGCAAAACTGAGGCTTCCACCTGTGAACCGGGTCACCGAAGGACAGGACCCCCATAGTGATGATATCTTTCCGCCAACCACATTTCCAGAGGGATTCATCCACAAACTCAAGTAACAGATCGCATTCGTGTGATTGGATCCAGTGACATAATAAAATCCTCTCCAGATTGAATTGATCAACGCTCCATCATGCCGCTTTTCAGCAAAATCGGCAGCGGCATAGTGAGGAGGCGTGGCAATTTTGCTTCCCCAGAAGGTTCCATAGGCTGTTTCGTTGGCTTTTGAAGTAACTTCAAACCCCAATACATGTTTTTTTGCCGGTCCAAGTAATCCCGTGACGGATCTATTCGTGCCATAGGTCGAAGAGTACATCACCCCATGGAATATCCCAAGGCTGGGATCAATGACTGTAATGGGCGTCGAGGTGCCGAGAGTATTGGTAGTCGCGTATAACGTTTCTTCACCCGTACCCGCCGGTGTGATATCTCCGGTTCCGTTTAACGTAAAGGCGCTGTTATATTGGAAGGGATTGGTATAGGTTAAATTAAATGAACTGGTTCTAATAAACGATGACCAGACCCAATTGGCAGCCAGGTCCGAGGTCGCCCAGGTCAAATTCTTATCCAGTTCGAAATGTCCAAAGATATTAACGGCCGGATGAGTCGTATCCGTGATCGTAGCCTGGAAATATCCAACAAAATAAGAGGGACTCGTAGCGGAATTGAGTTTACCCGTCATGGTCAAGTTAAGGGTTCGATTTGTGCTTAGAGCATAGGATGAAGTCATCTGATAGATACCCAGATTTGCATCAATAAGGGTTGAAGTCCCATTGAAACTGCTGGTAATCACACTCCATGTGGAACCCGCAAAATACCTCTCCAAATCGACGATTGCAGATTTTCCCGTCACGTTTCCACCCGGAGTCATCGTAAAGCTCAGGTTAGCCCTCCTTTTATCTCCCACTCGATCACTTCCCCCAAAAGCAGCCCGGTGGTACTCTGCACTACCGCCCCAATTTCCATTAATGGTCGAAGCGGTAAAATTCCCTGAACCGGAGGCGCCTGGAACCGGGACCACGACAAGCGTTGCTCCCACTCTTCCCATGTTATCTATCGCAAAAATCTTGATGAGTGCGGAAGGACCGACAAAACTGGCAGGTAACGTGATCGTCCCCGTATAGGTTGATCCGCTGCCATTTAATACGGTACCCACGCCATAACCGACTAACTCCGCTCTCGCATCGACGATTGTACAGGTTATAAGACAACTGGTTGTTGCGTTAATGGTCGCTGTGACCGCAAAAACGCCACCGCTGAACGGTGCGCCAGCGTTAGTCATCATGGGGGCATTGCCAAAATCATCTATATCCGGCAAATGGATCGGATGGTAGATCGTCGTGGTCGTATTATCAAACACAACCACTGTGAAATTATTCGTATTATACCCGGGGGATATTGCGTTGATGGAAACCGTACCGCTTGGGACTCCGGCAATTGTGAAATTCCCGTCTTTATCGGTTATAGCGGTAGGAGAGCTGGTTCCAGCAACCACCGTCGCTCCTCCAATCGGCGCGCCGCTAGAATCGGTAATAACGCCAGAGACCGTACCCGTTCCTGTATTGCTGCTGGAGCTTCCGCAACCCACGAACATCAGTAGAGGAACCATCGCTATAACGAAAAAAACGATCAATGTGACCCATGACAAATTTTTCCTTCCCATTTTACTCATAAGACTATCCCCATATTTTCAGTTTTTTAAACCACTATTGTTGTATTGAGTTCTAAATTTTTAAATTGATTTTAAGGAAGCTGAAGCAACCTTTTGGCGTTAAGGAGCAATATTTTTTCACGAACCTGTGGCTTAAACCCCGCTTTTTCAAAATCTTCCATCCACCTTTCAGGGGTCAGAAAAGGATAATCTGACCCAAAAAGAACCCGATCCTGCAGAATAGAATTGGAATATTGGATTAACGCCGGGGAAAAATATTTTGGAGACCAACCCGAAAGATCGATATAAACATTTGTTTTATGCACAGCAACCGCCAACATTTCGTCCTGCCAGGGAAATGAAGGGTGAGCGCCTATGATGGTCAAATTTGGGAAATCTGCGGCAATATCATCAAGATAGGGAATGGGCTGACCATATTTTAACTGCAGGCCGTCCCCCCCCGGCACACCAGCTCCCACCCCGGTGGTGCCGGTATGAAACAATACCGGAATCTTCAACGAAGCGCAGGTTTCCCATAAAGGATAAAACCTTCGTTCATTGGGGTAAAAACCCTGACAAATCGGATGAAACTTTAATCCCTTTAATTTTAATTCGCAAACGGCACGTTCAGCTTCAAATACGGCCAATTTTCCTTTCCATGGATCAACGCTCCCAAATCCAATAAAGACCCCGGGATAACGCTTAACCATACCCGCAATATAATCGTTTGTTACCGCAGGAAGTCCCGTATGGGTTTCAGCATCCCAGGCCAGAACGACCCCCATCATATCGATTTTTTTATAATACGCGGCCATGTCGTCGACCGAAACCGGCTCAGTTTTCTGCCGGAAATACTTCAGAGCATTCTCCATATAACGGCCTCCGGCATCAACCAGATATTCCCTCGTTCCCGGATGAACATGCATATCAATTGCGATCATATTTCTCCCTGTTTCCCTTTGATTTAGACCTCCGTCAAGGAGTATAGTATTAAAGGTTCTGAATTTCAACGTGGATTCCCGCCCCCGTCAGGGTTTGATTTGAAGTCATTATGGATTACACTGAAAAACATCGAGCGGAGATCTGCAAGATTCTTCAGGAGCTTAAGGAAAATATTCGGGAAACCCTCGATTTTGCCCTGGATAATATCGACTCGATACAGATGGACAGCTTTTTTCAAGCTGAAGAACATTTTGAAAGGATTTCAAAGGGATTAATCAGGCTTGAGGAGGAATTTGAGGGAGCGTTTACACGCGACAAGCTGAAACAATTCGAAACGCGGCTTTTTTTCCTGGAAGACCGGTTTGAGGAAATCGAAGCCGAATTAAGACAAAGACCGAGAAGGCGAAGAAGGCCGCGAATCAGCCTACTTGATTTTTTCCGGTTTTCGCAGGGAGAACAAACGCTCCCGGCGCAAAACGGTGAAATTCACTCCCATGCGGAAGCCTTTGCCCTGTTTAATCTGGAACCAGGCACCTCTTTAAAAACCGTTACCGCTACGTTCCGGAAAATGGCAAAAGAATTTCATCCTGATTCAAGAGGGGGAGACCGGAGCCAGGAGCCAAGACTGAGAAAACTCATTGCCGCGTATCAATATATCAAAGAACATGATGCTTCGAAATAAGTGAAGCAACCGGCTTTGCCAGTGACGGACTTTGGAATGGTCGTAGTTAGACCGAGCGGAGCGCGGGGTTCGGGGGCATCGGAGGATTTCACGAAGTGAAACCACACGGGCCCCTGAATTTAAATAGATCAGGAGAATGACAAATGGACATTGTTAAGCATCTGGAAGAGGACCACAAGCGGATTATCAAAATAGTCAACCAGCTGCCAGCCGCTCTGTTAAAAGCGAAACAGAGCCTGGAGACGCTTCTCACGGTTTCTAATGATCTCGAAAAAGAACTCACCCGGCATGAAAAGATTGAAGACGATCTATTGTTCCCCGCCCTCCGTGAAAAAATATCGAAACAAACACTTCAAACATTAACGGACGAACATGCCGAGTCCAAAAAGGCCCGCGACCTTTTTATTGCGACCATTGCCGAAGTCAAAAACCTGGGAGAGAATAAACCTCCTGAAAAAATTAAAGAAATGAGCAATCACGGATATAAATTGATGCGCATTCTTTCCACGCACCTCACCAGGGAAGATCAGCTCCTTTTCCCAATGGCTAAATCTATTCTATCGAACGAGCTGTCGGAAGAACTGGAAAAACAATCCCTGAGTTTTTAGAACAAACAACATTAAATTTTAACGGTCTGGAAATTAAAGGACCGGATCAACGAAACACACTAGGTGGAATGTGAAGGGGGGACGTATTCTCTAAGATTTTGTAAAATCTCTTTCGTCTTCGTTTTTTCTTCCTCTGAAGGCGTCGCCCCTCCAAAGCTGATCCTGTAATATAGATGAGTTAACCATTCCGCTCCATGAAAAAAGGGATTCCCGATTCGGCATAAGGTGTCTGAAGATTCTCTTAGAAATTCATACGGTGTTTGATACGGGCTCTTGTGTAGGCGGTGCCGGGAAAGAATTCGGAGTAAACCCGGATAAAACGAAATCATCTCTTTTTGATCGGCTCTATGATTAAATCTTTTACGCAAAAAAAGAAATAGCTTTAACGTTATTCCAATCAAAAGCGCTACGGAGAAAAAACCAAACGTCAATTTAGCATGTTTTTTAAATCGGGCCAATCCCTTTACAAACGCCTCAGTTTCATTTTTAAGAAACTCTCCTGTCAGGGTTCCCTTTTTT
Source organism: Nitrospirota bacterium (assembly GCA_016178585.1). Lineage (NCBI taxonomy): Bacteria > Pseudomonadati > Nitrospirota > Nitrospirota bacterium. Next base: position 9,288 of record JACOTA010000047.1, on the reverse strand, counting down.
TGGACCTCTCCGGCCATTTCAAGTTGATCCTTCATCGAGTAATGGATGACATATCGGTCCCACTTCATTTTCAGGGCATCCATAAATTGTTCAAGCGGAAGAAGATTTTTTTTGATCTGGGCGGAAAAGGAGGCCGCCATTGGTTTAAAGGGAGCCGAAGGCGTTGGATCAAAAGTAATCCATCCGCTTTGAGGAAAATAGACTTCAACCCACGCATGGGCGTCACTTTGCCGCACCGTGTAATAGTTTCCGTAGGGGTTCCATTCTTCCGGGAAAAAACCGGTCGCCAGGCGGGAAGGAATGCCAAGGCTCCGCAACATTAAAACCATCGCTGTCGCAAAGTGTTCACAATATCCCTTTTTCTGGTAAAATAGAAAATCCTCGATTGGCGCGTGATTTTTTGAGGGCGTGACGTTAAGCGAATACGCATAATTTTCCTTCAAATACCTCTCAATCGATTGAACTGTTTCAAAAACAGTTTGAGAGGAATTCGTGACGGATCGCGCCAGCTGAATGAGTCGTTCTTTTTCAGAAAAAGTAAATTCAAGATAAGTCAGGCCTCCCCCCTTTTTAGGAAGCTCGGGTTTTTTTATTCGTTTATCTCCCGCGGAAAGAACGGAAATCAGCGAGGAAACCCTGTAAGATAATTTAAATCCAAAAGAAAACTGCAGGGAAAGGTTTCCCATTTCGTCGACTGTGAAATGGTTAAAGGGAGCCTCTAAACGAAGGGGCTGAGCCACGGCAAATAGAGCTAATGTATCCATCGGTTCAATAATATATTCCTGAAAGATCTCGGTGGCCGGAACGGGCTCTTCGCCGGAGACTCTGACGACCGGCTCCTGAAAAATCGCTTCACCGGCCGAAAAAGACCGTTTCATAAGAAGGGTATTTCTCCAGGCTGTCCCATCATAGACATTAAATGAAGCCCCTTTGATATAAATTTTCCGGCCGGCCGGCGATAATAAAACCCGCATCACAACAGTGGGGTCAAGTTTTACCGGCGCCATCTTGCCAAAATCGACTCGTTCCGAGAAACCCGTGGTCCGAATCTCCTCACCCTCTTTTTTTTGGAGGAATCCGGTTCCCACTCTGGGAATGATAAAAAAAATAAGAACCGTAAAACAAAATGAAAAAAGCCCTACCCCTACGGTCGTAAGAAAAAAAGGAAGGGTGATCACCTCCTCGGATTCAAAGGTCTCCGGAACCATCACCCCCTGGCGAAATCCATATAAACGATTTCTCTCCTCGATTTCCGCCTTCATCTGATACAAAATCATTCCCCAGGTCGCCACCATTAAATAAGAAAGAAGGGAAAAGGCAAAAGAGAGATGGCTGTTCAGCGCCGATGCGGCAAGAATTTGAAGAAAACTGACCAAAAAGAGCTGGATGTAATCTTTCGAACGCTTCAAGGTAAAAAGTTTTATGACTAACAAAAGATTTAGAAAATGAGCGCTGGCCAATAAAAGGTTCTTTGAAACCATCACCCCATCAATAACAAAAAGGATAAACGCGGATAAAATAGCGGAATTGATGACGATTTTTGGAAAATAGAGCGTTTTATATCTGAGATTCAGGACGAAGCTGAACAAAATGACCAATACCATGAAAACCGAAAAAACAACGGGGAGCTCATTGGTTTGAATCAGGGCCTGAACGCTCGCCAATGCCATCAAATGGACCGAAAGTAAAAAAGAGGTTCTAAATTTCATTCCGGCTCCCAATAAGCAAGTCTGTCAATGTCTTCGGGCCGAAAAACCTTAAAATTAGCCCATTCGTTAAGTTGAACCGGCTGGAGAGGTGAAATGAAAATGGTGGGAACTGCGGCCTCTCTGAAACTGAAAAGAGGCTCCTTTTGATGGCTGATTTTGAGAAAGGCCAGAAACGTTAGAATTTCCTTCAGATGGAATGAGCCCTTCCCTGGTGGAAGGCGGTTTTGATCTGAAAAAAGTGAAACCTGATAGCCTCGCTCAATATAATGACGTGAAAATGAAGCCGCAAGCTCAATTCCTTTTTCAAACCGGTCCAAAACCTCTTTTGAAGGGAGACCGCCGAGCGTATTGGAAAGCCTTATCGCTATTTCCTTTTCTTCCTCATCTTCGTATTCACGCACCATAAGCTTGTTTTTCTTGGCGGAAATTTTCCAATGAATAAATCTCGCGTCGTCCCCGGGTAAATAGGAACGGACCTGGTGAAGCGAACTGCTTTGGCCTTTTCGCAGGACCATTGGCGCGCCCCGGCGATTGGCGAATTCCTTTCCCGGGGAAGAAACTCTAAAGGTTCTCGGAAAAACCACGAGTTGTGTCAGGTTAGCCTCCTCTTCCTCCCTGCTCTTTAAGAAAACGCCAAAAGGGAAACGCGTCGAAAAAGAAACACCCCGAAGAGGGAAAACACCCCGCTTACTGAAAAAAATGGTATACGTCCGTTCTTGAAAAGTTAATGGAGGAAGTTTGAAGAAGTATTTATCCCTTATCACGGCGTCTGAAAACCCTTCGAGAGAATCTTTAACATGAAGCGAAAAGGATGGGACGAAGGTCTTATCGTTATAGATCACCAGCCTGATGTGAGCGGGTATGCCCGCATAAATGGCCTCCGGAAGAAACCGCTTAAAACGGAGTCGATTGAGACATGCTTCAGACAAAATTCCCGAAATCACCACAAGGCTTAGCATCATGGCAAGAAGCAAATAAAGAAGATTATTTCCGGTATTGATCGCGGCAATCCCGATAGCCAGCATTAAAAAAATGAAACGGGTCCCTAAAGAGGTTACGACCAGAGATCTTGACCTGAAAGAAAGTTTAAGAGGCTTCATATTCATATTCAGGGGCCTTCGAGAAAAACACTCTCAATACCCCCGAACCCCACGTTCAGCACCGGCTAAGCCGGTTGCTTCTCTTGTTATAACGGGACAGGAATTCCCTGTAAAATGGTATAAATCGGGTGAGAGTCAAATCTTTTGTCTTTTGTCGAATTTTCCCGGTTTAGAATCACCCGGTGAGAAAAGACGAGAGGAACAAGGCGTTTAACATCATCCGGAATCCCATACGACCGGCCTTCAACAAACGCAAGCGCCTGAACAGCCCGGTATAAATAGGTTGTGCCGCGGGTGCTGACCCCCAGGTTAAAAAGATCGGAACGACGTGTTGCTTCAACAATGGCCAGAATATAGTCCACGAGAGATTCCGCCATTTTCACCTCCAAAACCCTTTCCTGCAGCTCCAGCACATCCCTGCTCGTCAATACCGGCTTCAGGTGATCAACCGGATGAGAAAAAATCTGGGATATCAGAATTTTCTTTTCGTCTTGTTTGGAGGGGTACCCCATCGTAAGGCATAACAAAAACCGGTCTAGCTGTGACTCCGGCAAGGGATAAGTCCCTTGATATTCAATGGGATTTTGGGTGGCAACCACCATAAACGGCTGGGGGAGAGAAAAGGTTTTATTTTCGATCGAAACCTTGGCTTCACTCATCGATTCCAGCAAACAGCTCTGGGTTTTGGGCGTCGTCCGATTAATTTCATCAGCCAGAATAATGTTTGAGAATATGGGCCCGGGGGTAAATTCAAATTGATGTTTTTGTTGATTGTAAATCGAAACGCCCAAGATATCAGAAGGGAGCAGATCGCTTGTAAATTGAATCCGTTTAAAAGAACAATCGATCGAACGAGAAAGGGCTTCTGCCAGAGTTGTTTTTCCTACCCCGGGCACATCCTCAATCAATAGATGCCCTTTCGCCAAAAGAGTGACAATCGCCATTTTGACTGCCTCTGCCTTCCCGGTTACTATTTTTTCAATGTTTTCAACTAATAATCCAATCCTTTTATCTATACTCATGTGCTCCTCTATTTCTATTCGGGGGCCTTCGAGAAATTCACTCTCAATGCCCCCAAACCCCACGTTTCGCTCGGTCTAACTACGACCATTCCAAAGTCCGTCACTGGCAAAGCCAGATGCTTCACTATAAATAGTTGATTTTTCTATAATTTTTGTATATTTTTATTTCAGTATTGCGTTGATTTAAGTTTATCAAAGGGCCCCTTAACCGTCAAATAACGATTAGAGGAAAATCCCGTAAAATATCGTCATTTTAACTTCCGCCGGGATGTTCGGGATGTTATAGATAGGCCAGATAGAAAGGCCGTAGCATTGAGAAAAAATCAAAAGGATTCAGTCATCAAAGTCGGGCTTACCGGAGGCGTCGCTTCCGGGAAAAGCACGATCGCAAAAATGTTTAAAACCCTGGGAGCGGAAATTATCGACGCAGATAAAATAGCCCGCCAGGTCGTCGAAAAAGGAATGCCCGCATACAGACGAATCGTCAAAACCTTTGGGATCGAATGTTTGAATAAAAAAGGAGGAATCGACCGCCCTCACCTCGGTAAAATTGTATTTTCAGATCCGGAAAAGAGGAAAATACTTAATGCCATCGTTCACCCCGAAGTTTTTAAAATGCAAAAAAAAGAAGAGAAGGCCATCAGGGGGGGGAATTCAGACGCCGTCATTATTTTCGATGTTCCGCTTTTAATGGAAACGGGTTCTCATTTAAATATGGATAAGGTCGTGTTGGTGAAGGTTGACAAAGATGTCCAGGTCAACAGGTTGATGACACGCAACCATCTATCCAAGAAAGAATCTCTGACAAGAATTCGCGCACAGATGCCTTTTTACAAAAAAAAAAAACTGGCAGATTATGTAATTGATGGCGGGGCCGCAAGGGCCGAGATCCGGAAAAGGGTAAAAACAATTTACGATGAAATCAAAAAAACGGCTCTAAAAAACCGTTAAATCCATTCACACCGGTTACGACCTGCTTTTTTGGCCAGGTAGAGCGCGCGGTCCGCTCGATCCAAAATTGAAATTGTCGTGTCCCCTTCCTGATGCGCCGTCGCGCCGATACTGACGGTCTGCGGAATCGTTATTTTTTCAAAGCTTATGGGTTGTAAATTAAAAACTGAAATTAACCGTTTCGCCACGATCATGGCGCCTTCAAAACCGGTAAATGGGAGAACCGCGAGAAATTCATCCCCTCCGTACCGTCCAAGAACATCTTCATGCCGCAGGGAGAACTGCATCTTTTTTGAAGATTCTTTTAATACCCAATCTCCCTTGAGATGACCCAGCGTATCATTGGTATTTTTGAAATGATCCAGATCAATTAACAGGATGGAAACGGGATACTTATGTCTAAATACCTTTCGCATTTCATTTTCAAGAGTCGCGAAAACAGCCTTTCGGTTTAATACCTTTGTTAAATCATCATGCGTCGCCATTTCAACAAGGCGGGAAAGCTGACACTTATCTTTACAGACTAACCCTCCCGGGTTCGTTTCAGTCGATTTCTCTGGTTTTACCAAAAGATCTCCCTTTTTCAACATGTTTGATTAACAAAACTTTCTGAGGAATTCTTCATGAAAAGGTACCCGATGTATTAACATCTGTCAACAATACCGCATAGGGCCCTTTATCCATATCACAAAGGAAAGGTTAGTTGACTTTCGGTTTGGTTGTCTTATATGATGATTTAAAGAGTTTTCTGATTCATTTTTCCGCTTATCATTTCAAACAACCATTTTAGAACGGGTCTGGCTAAGTGAAACTGACTAAGAACCCTTTCCGATTTCCGCGTAAGGCCATCATTCCCGCCGCAGGGCTTGGAACACGTTTTCTCCCTGCCACAAAAGCCTCTCCAAAAGAGATGCTTTCTCTGGTAGATAAGCCTTTAATTCAATATGTCGTGGAAGAAGCGGTTGCTTCGGGCGTAGAAGAGATTATTATTGTCACCGGGAGGGGAAAAAGAGCGATCGAAGACCACTTTGATGTTTCCTTTGAGCTGGAAGAAAATCTTAAAAACAGCGGTAAAAATGACATTCTGGAAAAACTGAGGCAGATTTCAAATTCCGCAAAGTTCTGTTACGTTCGACAACCAGAGGCGCTTGGTTTAGGACACGCCATTCTATGCGCTGCCCATTTGATAGGGGATGAGCCCTTTGCCGTTCTTTTAGGGGACGATATCATTGATTCTGAAAAACCTACGCTTTTGCGGATGATTGAACTTTACCAGCGCTTTAAAGCGCCCATTGTCGGCGTTCATCGTGTTCCCAAGGAAGAAATTCAGCAGTATGGCGTTATTTCCGCGACCCCTGTGGAAAAAGGGGTCTACAAAATTCTAGACCTTGTAGAAAAACCGGCGTATCATGAAGCGCCCTCGGATATTGCGATCATCGGCCGTTATATTTTAACGCCGGAAGTGCTTAAAATCCTCGAAAAAACTCAACCGGGGAAAAACGGCGAAATTCAACTGACGGACGGTTTGAAAACATTTGCAAAAACGCATCCTTCTTATGCTTTTGAAATTGAAGGAAAACGGCATGATGCCGGAGACAAACTGGGCTTGTTAAAAGCCAACGTGGAATTCGGATTAAAAAATCCGGAATTTGGCAAACAGTTTCAAGAATATTTAAAATCGCTTAAATTATGAAAAACGGGGTAAGACATCCCGTCATTTGAACACGATTTTTAAAAAACAATCAAAATGAGCTTCGTTGCGAAACCATCCATCCCTTTAAAGAAGGGTCGGGCGCCAGCAAGTAAGCTTTGTGGGAGTCCCCTTGTCTACATCAGCAGAAACAGAAGTCTCTCAAACCGAGATTCCGGATATCCTTCCCCTTCTCCCGATTCGGGATATTGTGGTATTCCCTTTCATGGTCCTTCCGCTTTTCGTCGGGAGGGAAATGTCGATTAAAGCCATCGAATCGGCCCTCGGAACGAATAAAATGGTTCTTCTGGTCGCCCAAAAATCGCTCGACATTGAAAACCCTACCTCCAAGGATATGTATTCGCTCGGAACAATTGGAATGATCATGCGAATGTTAAAACTTCCGGATGGCAGGATAAAAATCCTGGTACAGGGAATTTCAAAGGCAAAAATCATAGAATATGCCGAAACGGCTCCGTTCTTTACGGTTAAAATTGAAAAAATCATTGAAGAAAAGAACGAAAAATCGTCTTTGGAAGTTGAAGCTCTCATGAGGACGGTTAAAGAACAACTTGAAAAAATAATTAATTTTGGAAGAATTGTTGTTCCTGACATTATGGTGATCCTTGAAAATATCGAAGACCCCGGCCGGTTAGCGGACATGATTGCTTCCAATTTGGGATTAAAAGTGGATATTGCCCAGGAGATTTTGGAAATGATTGACCCCGTGGCCCGCTTGAAAAAAGTCAGCGAGGTTTTAACCAAGGAACTCGACGTTCTTTCCATGCAGCAAAAAATTCAAGCTGAAGCCAAAGGTGAAATGGATAAGACCCAGCGGGAATATTATTTAAGAGAACAGGTCAAGGCAATCCAAAAAGAACTGGGAGATTTAGACGAACGGTCGGAAGAAATTAGTGACCTGAAAAAACGGATTCAGGAAGCAAAAATACCTGAGAAGGTCGCCAAAGAAGCGGAAAAACAATTGAAACGGCTTGATAGGATGCACCCGGACAGCGCGGAATCCGCAACGATCAGAACCTATTTAGAGGTGTTGGTTGAACTCCCCTGGAGCAAAAAATCCAAAGATAAATTAAACATCAAAACCGCCTCAAAAATTTTAAACGAAGATCATTACGACCTGGAAAAGGTTAAAGAAAGAATCCTGGAATACCTGGCCGTCCGGAAATTGAAGGAAAAAATGAAGGGTCCGATCCTCTGTTTCGCCGGACCCCCGGGGGTTGGCAAAACCTCTTTGGGAAAGTCGATCGCGAGAGCGTTGGGGAGAGAGTTTGTTAGAATTTCCCTGGGAGGCGTCCGGGATGAGGCCGAAATCCGGGGACATCGAAGAACCTATGTCGGTGCGCTTCCCGGGAAGATTATTCAGGGAATCAAGCAAGCCGGCACCCTAAATCCCGTCTTCATGATGGATGAAGTTGATAAAATCGGAACCGACTTCCGGGGTGATCCCTCCTCTGCTCTTTTAGAAGTCCTCGATCCTGAACAAAACAATGCCTTCATGGACCATTACCTGGCTGTTCCCTTTGATCTGTCGAACGTGATGTTCATTACGACTGCTAATTTACTCCACACCATTCCCTCCCCTCTTCGCGATAGAATGGAGGTGATTGAAATTTCAGGGTATATCCTTGAGGAAAAAGTTGGCATCGCCACAAATTACCTCATTCCGCGGCAGCTTGAAGCGAACGGAGTCACAAACAAATATGCCCAAATCACAGAACCTGCGTTAAGAACGATCATTTCGGAATATACCCGTGAAGCCGGTGTTCGCAATTTAGAAAGAGAAATTGCGACAATCTTCCGAAAAGTAGCTCGAAAAATAGCTGAAGGAAAGCCGAAGCTTTTCAAAATCACTCCCTTAAACCTGCAACAATACCTCGGGATTCCTAAATTTCTTCCCGAAGAAGAACAGAAAAAAGATGAGGTGGGAGTCGCCACCGGCCTGGCCTGGACAGAGGTTGGAGGAGATATCATTTATATCGAAGCGACTTTAATGAAAGGAAAAGGGAACCTCATCCTTACCGGCCAGCTTGGGGATGTGATGAAAGAATCGGCTCAGGCGGCGTTGAGTTATATTCGTTCGAAAGGGAAAGAATTAGGCATCAACCCGGATATCTTTTCAAAAAACGATATTCATATCCATGTCCCGGCGGGAGGGATCCCTAAAGACGGTCCTTCAGCGGGAATTACGATGGCATCCTCGATTACCTCCGCCTTGACGAACATCCCGGTTCGGAAAGATGTCGCTATGACGGGAGAGGTCACCCTGCGGGGAAGAGTTCTTCCGATCGGCGGTCTGAAAGAAAAAATTCTGGCCGCAAAAGCCGTTGGAATCAAAACAATCATTTTACCCAAAAGAAATGAAAGAGACCTGGAAGAAATCCCCAAACATGTTAAAAAGGATCTTAAATTCGTTTTTGTGGAACAAATGGACGAGGTTCTTCAATGTGCCTTTAAACGCGAAATTTCGCCGCCCAGACCGGCGCACTCCAAAAAAGGAAAAATCAATCGGCATATTCACTCGTCCAGAATCATCAATGCCTAGTTCTGATCCGTTTCATAAATACATAGACTACTTTGCTGTTTCGAAATCAAAATTTCTCCAACGATGCACAACGGGGTTGGTATTGATTTCCTCCACGCCTTTGAGAATACGCTGTTTGAGTTCTTCCCAGGACTGGACCCGAATATGTCTGAGAAAAGTTCGGCTCATCTTGGAAAACAGGGTTTCCACGAGGTTGAGCCACGACCCGTGCTTGGGGGTGTGGACATAGACAAACCGGTTGGGCCGGGAGGCC
>JACOTA010000046.1 GCA_016178585.1 Nitrospirota bacterium | reverse complement strand
GTTTTGATCAATAATAGCGCGATCATTTTAACATACGACTATATGTTTCTCAACTGAAAACGGTTATCTTCAGGTGCATAAATTCGTTTTCTACACGGACTATCAAGGGTTTTCTGCATTTTCGTTCAGACACTAACTAAGATGAAAGCAGGTAGGGCGACACAAATAACCTGCTGGATCAAAAGCAACATGACCTGCTATGTAGACCGCCCGTCCATCCGGATCTAAATATTTTACTGGATTATTTAATACATAACTGTAACGATTCAAAGTCTGTGGATTCGAACGACTTTGGACTACGGAATCAGCGCTGATAAATCTCCCTAAGACTGGGTCATAGTAACGGGAACCGTAATAATACAACCCTGTTTCGGCGTCCATCTCTTGTCCGGTAAATTTGTGCCGGATATCAATTGATCCGGTATTGACTCTTGTTTGGCCATAGGGAAAGTAAGCTACCGACTGAACCTTCAGGCCGTATTGAGTCATGACACTGCTGGAGCCTAAATGATCAGAATGGTAATAGTAGGTGTTACCTGTACCCACTTCTTTAATGGCGAGTCTCCCGCTGATTCCAAAAAGATATTTAAGACAAATCGCGGAAGTACATTCATACAGGTCGGTGATGTATGTGGTTGTAATGCCGGTGGCCGATTTTTTTATCCTATTTCCCGTTCCGTCATAAACAAATGTCGTAGATGTCTCTCCTGAGGTAACGGTAATCGGCCGATTTTCGGAGTCGTAAGTGATCGACCGGCCTCCCCCGACCACAAGATTTCCGTTTAAGTCATATTGGTACGAATTGATTCCTGCGGTTGTTACCGCATGGGGCTGAACGCTGGCTGAGCCGCTGGGCGGATAATAATAGTTGGGAATAATTGCGGAACAGGGGCTGATTTGGGAATTGCAGGTCATGTTCCCAATTTCGTCGTAGGAATAACTGATGCTGCCGTAAGGTCCGGCTGCCTGGGTCAATCGATTCAAATCATCATAGACAAAAGTTTGAGCGCCATTGATAACATCGTTAATTGATAAAACATTTCCTACCGAATCATAGGTATATAATAAATTCTGCAAACTCCCGGCGGGCGATACGGTGATTAAAGAACAAAGTCTGAAGTTGTCTTTAATACATTGGGTATTGCTATTCGCGGAATTGTTGTAGGTATAAAGGGTTGAAGTTCCATCTCCATAGTTCAGACTCCCTGGCATCCCAAGCACGTTAAAACCTGTATAGAGGGCATAGGGATGTGCCGGGTCAATATAAATTTGTTTTAAAACAGGACCGTTGTAATCACGGTAAACAATATCTCCGTCAGGATAGGTAATGGACTTAACTCTACCCATGGGATCATACGAATTTTTGAAAATATAGGTCTGGTTGTCCACGGTTTTATCGGTTTCAATTGTTCTACCCAATAAGTCATATGAAAATTTTGTCGTTGTCCCTGAGGGTTCACTAACGGAGGTTAACCGTCCAATTCCATTCGTCGAACCGGTCGTTTCATCGTAGGTGTAGGTAACGGTATAAGAGGTTGCTCCTGAAGCTGGATATGGAAGAAAGATTTCTGAAAGGAGGAGGGAAAATAAAATCGCCAGAACAGATATGATTTTTCTATGAAGAAAAAATCCTCTTTCCTCTGGGTGGCACACGAACATTAGAGACTTCCTTCAGGTTTGTGAAAGTTGCGTCTTTATGCTTCTGTGTTTCCAATAGAATAACTTTGAATCTTGAACCAGACCAGATTAGAAAGTAGGGTCTGCAATTTCTAATTGGCTTTTTAGCAAAATTTGAAAAAACAGTAATGAAGTGAAAGATTTTTGTCAAGAAATAAAATAGAGAAAAATGAAAATTGACAAGAAGATCAAAAAAAATTAAGATAAAACGATGAAAAATTATAAGGCCATTATCTTTGACCTGTTCGGAACGCTTGTTCATTTTGACGAAACACGCCTCCCTCTGCTGACTTTTCAAGGTCAGCAGATTCATTGTACGACCGTGCCGTTATTTGAAATTGCCTCAAAGATGCAAAACGGTTATTCCGTGGAGTTTTTTCATCAAAGTCTAAAGGAGGTTTCCAGCCGGTTAAGACTGGAGAAAAAAACCTCTCTCAACGAAATCAGTTGTCTGACCCGAATGGAGATACTCCTGAACGAGCTCAATTTTCCGAAACAGGAACAGACAAACCAGTTAGCCCGCCTGATGAAAAATGTTCATATGGGATGGCTAAAAAAAGCGGTTTTTCTTCCAGATGATCATTTTGCCCTGTTGGAAAAATTGAAACCTTCATTTCAATTGGGGCTTTTATCCAATTTCGATGATGCCCCAACCGGCTACCGTATTCTCGACTCTCTTGGAATCAACGGTTTTTTTCATTCTACGTTGTTTTCAGACGAAGCGGGCTGGATTAAGCCTGATCCCCGTCTTTTCGAAATGATTCTCAAACGAATGGGCCTGCAACCCCATGAGGCCTTATTCGTGGGGGATACCCCTGAAGCGGATATTATGGGTCCAAAACAGATCGGCATGGATGCGGTCTGGATTAATTCAGGTTCCTTTTCTTTTCCCGGGGGTGATTACACCCCGGATTTTCAGGTCGCTCACCTCGCCGAACTCGAAGCCATCGTTACTAATTTATCAACCCATTGAGGAATGAAATCATGTTTACTAAAATCACCTATGTCACCCTTATTGTTAAAGATATGCAAAAATCGATTGAATTTTACCGCGATGTCATGGGAATTCCTGTTAAAACGCAGATGCCGCAATGGACCGAGTTATCCACCGAAGGGACCACTCTGGCTTTGACCCCGGAAACCGCGGAAATTAAAATAGATCCTTCGAATAACAACTCGGGTATTTCCATTGGTTTCCAGGTCAAAGACCTCGATCGGACCTATTCGGATTTAAGAAAAAAAGGGGCGCACTTTCAAATGCCCCCCATCGATCAGGGCTATGGATTTTCTGCGACGATTGAAGATCCTAACGGGTATAAGATAACCCTCACCCAATCCAAATGGTAATCCGTATGAAAAACCTGAAACAATCCCTTCTCGAACTTTTAAGAAAGACTTCGTCGGAACTTCCTGCTGACGTCCAAAAAGCCATTCAGAAAGGAACCCGGGCTGAAGCGGCTCAATCCCGCGGGAAATACGCCATGGAGGTCATTCAGGAAAACATCCAAATCGCCTGTGATACTTCGATGCCTTTGTGTCAGGACACCGGAATGATCACGTTTTACATCCATGCCCCCATTGGATTTGATCAAATTTCGTTTATGAAGGAGGCCAAAAAAGCAGTCGCAGAGGCAACAAAAATCGGTTATTTAAGACAAAATTCGGTTGATTCGTTAACCGGTTTTAACTCAGGGAATAACCTGGGCCCTGGAACGCCGGTGTTTCATTTTGACCAATGGAAAAAGAAAACATTGGAAGTAAAATTGATTTTAAAAGGAGGAGGGTGTGAAAATGTCGGAGCTCAATATTCGCTTCCGGACACCCGTTTAAACGCCGGGAGAGATTTAGAAGGGGTTCAAAAATGCATCCTGGACGCGGTGTTAATGGCTCAAGGAAAGGGATGCGGTCCCGGCATTCTGGGAATTTGCATCGGAGGCGATCGGTCCACCGGGTATGAACATGCCAAAATGCAGCTTCTTCGAAAAATGGATGAACCGGCGGAAGACCCCTCCCTTGAGAAGTTGGAGCGGAATGTCCTCGAAATCGCCAACCAGCTCGGCATTGGCCCTATGGGATTTGGTGGAAAAAGCACCCTTTTGGGTGTAAAGGCCTCGAAACTTAACCGCCTTCCAGCGAGCTATTTTGTTTCCATTTCCTATATGTGCTGGGCTTATAGACGCCAGGGAGTGGGGTTGGATTCCAGGGGAAACATTAAAAAGTGGTTATATTAATAAGGACATTTGAATCATGAAACTCCAATTTCCATTTACAGAAGATAAAATACGCTCTCTTCATGTCGGCGATCAGGTTGAAATTTATGGAACCCTGTTCACCGGAAGAGACGCCGTTCATAAATATCTGCATGAGGGGGGTAAACTTCCGATTTCTTTAAAAGATCAAATGATCTACCATTGCGGACCGGTCATGATTAAAGAGAAAGGAGAATGGAAAGCAAAAGCGGCAGGCCCAACGACTTCGATTCGGGAGGAACCCTACCAGGCTGAGATTATTGAAAAATTCGGTATCCGGGGTGTTATTGGAAAAGGGGGAATGGGGTTAAAAACGCTACAGGCGTGCCAAAAGTTTGGGTCTGTTTATTTACATGCCGTTGGAGGGGCGGCGCAGGTCCTGGCTAAAGCTATTAAAAAGGTAAAGGGGGTTTATCTTCTCGAAAAATTTGGAGCCCCGGAGGCAATCTGGGAATTTGAAGTGGAAAATTTTTCAGCTATTGTGACCATGGACTCCCACGGGAAAAGCCTTCATGAAGAGGTGATGACAGCCTCAAAAAACCGGCTGGACAATCTTCTCTCGTCACCTCGGTTCAGGTTATAAACATCCCGATCCCCTTCCCGATCAGAAAGCCAACCAGAGCCGCCAATCCTCCCAGGAAGGTCACTTGCACCCCGCTTTTAAACCAGTGGGTTTTAGTCAGGGTCGATTTCCCAACGCCAATTGTAAAGAAAACTAAAGCGGAAACAAAAATACTGACCTTTAGAGCCATGAAAGTATTTTGAATAAAAAAATAAGGAAATAACGGGAATACCCCGCCAAGCATGAATGTTCCGCCCATAATCATACCGGCTTTCACCGGACTCTTCATCTCCTCTTCCAGGATTCCTAACTCCTCTCTCATCATGAAACGAACCCAAAGTTTTTCATCCGAGGTAATTCGTTTGACAATCATTTCGACTTCGTCGGGTAAAAACCCCATATCGCTGTAAATATCCCTGATCTCCTGTTTTTCGATCTCAGGAATTTCCTTTATTTCTCTCTTTTCCCTGGCAATTTCCTTTAGGAAAAACTCTTCCTGTGATTTGTTAGATAAATAGGCCCCAATAAACATGGCAATACCACCGGCGATGATCTGGGCGATTCCCGTTAATACAATAACCTTATTCTGGAATACCGCGCCCGTGACACCCGAAACAAAACCGATTGAGGTCACCAATCCGTCATTCAGTCCGAAGATGACATCCCGAAGCATTTTTCCTTCAGGGGTATGCCAATCCTCTTGATGGTATTTATGTAAAATATTCATTGCGGAAATTGAGTTGAATGACGGTTAAGGGAAAAAAACCTATTTAGAGATTTCAAACATATTGAGGGATTCGACGACTTCATCAATCAGCCATTGCGGAGTGGAAGCTCCCGCCGTAACCCCGACTTTTTTGACAGCGCAAAACCATTCCGGAAGAAGTTCGTCTTTTGTCTCGATATGGTAGGTGATGGTATATTTCTGACAAATCTCGGCAAGCCGCTGGGTGTTACCGCTGTTTTTACCGCCTATAATCAGCATGACATCGACCCGGCGAGCCAGTTCATCCGCGGAATACTGATTGCTTTTCGTCGCTCCGCAAATCGTGTTTTTTATTTTCCAGCTCTTTTTATTCTGCTCTTTGATATAATTTTCAAATTTCTTAAATTTCGAATATTCCTGCGTGGTCTGAAATACGATTCCCGCTTTTTCGGGATTGATCTCCAGCAAGTCATCTAATGTTTCAATCACCGAAACCTTTGCGTCTGGAGAGGCGTGGACGGCATGACCGATAATTCCTTTTACTTCGGCGTGGTGTTTTTCACCCACAACGATTAAATGATATCCTTTTTTGCAAAATTCTATCGCATATTCCTGGACATCAACCACAAAACGGCAAGTCGCATCCACGACGTTTAGTTTATTTTTACGGGCCTTTTCATATTCCTCAGGGGGAACACCATGGGCGCGGATAACCAGATTCCCGTCATAAAAATCGTCAAACGACTCCACTTTCTCGATTCCGTATTCATCGTGGAGGCGCGTTATCTCTTGAGGATTATGAATTAAAGGGCCAAAGGTTTTGGTAGGAAGAGGGGATTCTTTTGCAATTTCGGTCGCTTTCACAATCGCTTCTTTAACGCCAAAACAAAACCCCGAATGACGGGCAATTTCAATCTCCATAAAATAAATCCTCCTGAAACATAAGAGAAGCAACCGGCTTGGCCGGTGCTGAACGCGGGGTTCGGGGGCATTGGAGGATTTCACGAAGTGAAACCGCACGGGCCCCTGATAGAACCGCCTTGCAGTATACCATCTGAAATGTTTTAAAATCAATGTATAAGAAGGTCCGAAAGAGTGGTAGAATTAGCCAATAAAGGGTACTCATTCAATGTGGACATTATGCTTAAAGTCGGCGTAGGATTTTCAAAAAATAAACATCCGGAGGTTGCAGCGCGAGAGGCCGTTCTGGCTGCTTTGAAACAGGCAGGAATTAAAAAGGCCGATTTGATCCTTGTTTTCGCCACTTCCCATTTTCATCAAGAATATGCCCGCGTTTTAAACATCCTTTATGAACTTGCAAGCCCGAAACAACTTTGCGGCTGCAGCGCCTACGGCATTTTAACGGACGAAGAAGAGGTGGAGCAGTCCCCGTCAATCGCTGTGTTAACCCTTAAATCAAACTCTATTCAATCTCGCGCGTTTCAGGTTCACAATATTTTAGATCGGAATTCAGAAGTCGGAATGGAATTGGCTGAGCTTCTGATTGAAAACCTTCAGCAGAAATCGTTATTACTGCTTTTGCCCGATACCTTCAATTTTCACTTTGACGCCTTTTACCACTCCTTTTCAAAGTCTATTTCTTCTCCCCTCGCTCCCCATTCTCCCTTTATGATCGGGGGCGGCGCGTCGGAAGAAGGAAATTTAAATGAAACATTTCAGTTTTGTGGAAGAACCGTGGACTCCAATTCTATTTCCGGACTGCTCCTTTCCGGAAAGTTCCAATTTGAAGTCGGGATTACCCATGCCTGCCACCCCATTGGATCCTCCCTGATGGTCACCAAAGCAAAAGGAAACACCATTTACGAAATCTGCGGGAAACCGGCCTACCAAACATTTAGCGAACTTTTTAAAAATAAACTTCATCACCAGGAGGAACTTCACGACGCCGCCAGTCTGGTTTTTCTAGGGTTGGGGGTTAATCCCTGCGATACCTCCCTTCGAAAAAAAGAATACATCGTTAGAAACATTCTGGCCCTCGATCCAGAGGAAGAAACGATCACCGTTAGCGACCGCATTGAAGAAGGAAAGGTGATCTCTTATATGGTCCGAGATCCCAAACGCTCCTATGAAGAGACTGAAGAAATGATTTTCAACCTTTCAAAAAGATTTGAAAATAATTCCCCGCGGTTTGGAATTTACATCAATTGCTGCGGAAGAGGAAACTCTCTGTATGGAAAAAAAAATGTCGATATTTCGCTCATCCGTAAATATTTTAAAGAAATGCCGCTCATTGGGTTTTTCAGCTACGCAGAGCTGATTTCAACCGGATGCGGCTCGCAATGGCATAACTATTCGGGCATTTTAAGCGTCTTCGGAGAGACCTGATTTTGGAGATTAATCATATTATTTTTGATTTGGGAAATACCCTGATTGACTTCGATCTCCATTTAGCGTCGGGAAGGCTTTCAGAAACATTCAAGGCGCCGGAAAATGACATTTATGATTTTCTCTTTAAATCTGATTTTTTTACCCGGTTCGAACGGGGTGACATCGGGCCCGCTGAACTCGTATCCATTTTAAATCAAAAATACCATCAGGACTTAACGATTGATCAGTTCGATCGGATGTTTTCTCCAATATTCACGCCCCGCCCAAAAATGGTTTCCCTGATCGAGATTCTTAAGGACGACTACGAACTCTCCATCCTTTCGAACACCAATATGCTCCATAGCCGGTATATTGAGGGGACCTTTCCTTTCCTGAAGTCCTTCGACCATCTTTTTTATTCATTTGCGCTCAGGACATTAAAACCTCATCCTGAAATCTTTCACGAGGCGCTTTCCAGGACGTACTCCTCCCCCCGGGAATGCGTTTTTATTGACGACATTCCGATGCATGTAGAAGGCGCGGCCAGAGTGGGAATTTCTGCCATTCAATTTCAAGGCGAGGAAAGTTTAAAAAGAGATTTGAAAACAAAAGGAATTTTAGGATCTTTTTAGGCCGTCTAATGATGATGTCCCGGCACATGGTCTTTAGGGGCCGTTCTAAAAGAATCCTGCAATTCATAGAGGGGGCGTTTAACGTCACTTGAATCAAATTCAACATTTATTTCGGACGACTGATTCGCCGAAATGGTCACCTCATGGGTAATGGGCTTTAAATGGGGGTGCCAGACGACCACCTCATACGTACCGGGTGGAATGTCGTTAATTAAGAAATCCCCGTCTTTTTTCGTGTTGGTATAATAGGGATTATCGATGACATACGCCCAACTTTGCATAAACTCGTGCATGCCGCAAATCATGTGAGCAATCTTGTTGTCCGCTTCGAAATCCAATATTCCGCCCCTGGGCTCGTCTGAAATCGGAAGCGGCGTATTGAGGATAATATTCCCTTTTTGGTTTTGATAAACCTGCATGTTATGAATGATGGGGTCCTTATTTACCACGGACAAGGTCCGGTGGTTTTCGAGGACCGTAACTAAGGGATGCTCATGGTGAATGGTGTTATCCATTTCGACGACATCGACTTCAGCCGGTAAAGCCTCTGCAGGATGAAACATGCAATCCACTGAAACCATTGAAGCTTTCAGATGTGTGAACGGTTTCCCCTTTTGGACATTTTGAACGGTAACGATGGCATCCTTCAGGCCTCCCCCTGTTCCAACGAAAAATTCCTCCAGAAGAACATTATTGTCCCCGTCTGAAATCTTCTTACAAAACTGGCTAAACGGGTAAAGTCCGATTGGAAAAACCCGGAGAGGCGGAATGACCCCTTTCAAGGTCACTTTTCCCCGAATAGACCCGCCGTTTTTTACATCAATCGTTTCATAAGCAAATGAAACAACTGGATTAAAAAGCACAAAAACCCAAAGCAACACGAGTGCCATGGGTCCGACAAAAACCTTTGATAACTTCATTTTAACCACCTTTCCCTTCAAAAATTTAGTCCTCCCTGGAATTTTGAATCCAGGGAGGACCAGGGTAGAAGGCCCTTCTCTACTCCACCTGTTTATCCCGCATTGAGAGAGGACCGATTTTCTCTTTCTTCTCAGGGACTAAATCTTCGGTCGCCGTATTGACCCTGGGAGTGCCGTTCAAAGGAAGAATCCTTTGATCGCCGACGGGCAGAACCCGAAGGTAACCCCATTCCCCGGCTTCCATATACGGCATGCGATGATCCTGCCATACATAATCGCCAGGAATATGGTAAGGCCCGCCGGCCCCTTCTTTAATAAACACATCGAGATTTTCGGAGCTTCCAAATTGAAGACTGCTTAACATATCCGCCCCGACCATGTTTGGTTTAAAAGGCCATTCATGTCCTTCAATACTAAAGACCTGGTTCTGTTCATTATAAGATCCGAACACATGAATTCGAACCGGGTCGCCGGCATGAGCCATAATCGTCGGAGTTACAGGTTCGGTTTGTCCGGTGAGACAGGCTGTAAACATATTCCCTGCTTCACACCCTTTTTCTTCACGATTACTCCAGGGCTCAATCCGATAATTGACCCCTGCTAAACCGGCAAGATGCTGAAGATAAGGCATAAACGAGGTGCCAATGATATTATCCTCGTCCTGGAAGAACAGTGAAACGTCCCTGTAATCGGACCGTCCCTGGCTTTCGGGCAAAGAGCGATCCAAAAGGACATCAGCCGTCCAGGAATTTTTCAGGGAAACATCCTCACCCGTTACCGGATGGCGGTATTTGGCGCCTCTGGGTCCAACCACGATCGCACCAAATAACCCATCCCGAACATTATTCAACGGATTTCCCCAATCCCAAACGTTCGCTACAAACTCCCCGTATTGCGGGGGTGCATAGAAGGTATAGGTCTTGCTCTGATGAACCCCTACCGTTTGATCACCGGGATTGTTCCCAACATTGACACCCTCCGAGTCTTTTGGATCAAAGGCCAACATATCGGCGCTAAAGGAGGCGCGGCTGTTAGATTTTAATTCGTTCTTGAGTGTCACCTTGATACAATCCCCCGAATTGACATGGAGCGTAAGGGGCATCGGCTGTGTGCTCGTTGCCACCGCTGATTTTTCGCCTTCAAGCATAAAAATCTTGCCATTCGGGTTTGACACCAGAAGTTTTCGATCAAAATCAACGTCGATGGTGTCAGGCGCATCCGGGTTGTACTTCAAAGAACGGTCAACCGCCAGGACGGTAAAGGATTTAACAGGCGCGTCTGAAGGACAAACCAATTTTGCAGATTGCGGAATTTCTTCCCGTCCTGGAAGGGGCTTAAGCGTCGGATCCAGCTGATCCAACACCCGAACAATTCCCCAGCTTCCTTCAGACAAATGAGACGGACGCCCATTATAATGGAGATAGTCTCCTGCCATCTGTTGTGCGCCACCCGCCTTCATCACCAGATCATAGCGCTCGGCAATCCCAACATGGTGTGCATTCCGAAGATCGGAAAATTGCGCGTACCGCTCAGTTCTGAACGCATGGCCGGCAATATGCCAGACATGACTTTCGTTCATTAACGTATGAAGCAGCCGAACCACCATCGTGTCCCCCAGGTAGGCCCTGAGAAGGGGAGTGCTGGGGTCTTGATGCGCCTTACTTGAAAAGACAAGGGAAGGCTCACTGTTATGGGCAAGCCGCCTTGCAAGGGATTCAGCCCTGAAATTAAATCCGCCCCCTGTCGTATGGGTGCCTCCATTTAACATTTTTGCGGTGGTCAGAGAAAGATCATACGGCATCGTAAACGAGATCGTTTGACCCGCGTCAATTGCCACCTGAATTTTCTGGCCGGGAGGATTGCCCTCCGTGACCACCTGAGCTGTTGTCGGGACGGTGTCATGCGGCATCACAACCAATTCCCGGAAACTCCCATTGACCCCATATCCGATCGGTTCCGTTCCATGAATATCTGCAACAGGGCCTGACCGGATTTCGTCTCCACTTGTCGGATTATGGTAAGTGGACCCATAAGGCTCTACGATCATTGCCCCGACACCTCCATGGGGCCAGGTCGTTGCGCCGAAAGCATGGTCATGCCAGAAAACGGTGCCGATATCGCTATCGACCCACATCCTGTACCGAACGTATTCGACCGAGGCAATTTCGTTCTTTGAATGGTCATGTTTTAAAGGCTCGTTTAAAGTGATCATTAAATCTTCTTTATCCTTTTTGATCTCCTTGACCAGGCGGACTTCGGAGGTCTTTACCTGTTCCATTCCAATCATGACTTCGGTGTCGACGTGGAACGGAGTCGCCCCTTCTCCCATCTTCACCCTGATGATCTTTGATCCCGTTTTAGAATCATCGACCAATAGAGCGTTCATTGGAGGAGGCAAGCTCTTCTGGGCTTTTTTCCCGAGCATGGTAAATGGCCGAACGGATTGCTCATAGGAAAAGCCTGTGATCACCCCGTCAGAGGCCTGGTTATCGAACTGAATAAAGTGAGGATGAATATTGATTTTGGAACTCTGGAAATTCTGGTTATCGTTATCTTTCCACTCGCTCTTTAAAATCACATCCACACAATCATAAACATTAGCCCGATAAACCAGAGGCAATCTCAAGTCATTGTTTTTCCGGACGTCCGCCTCTTGCTCCTGTAAAACATAAAGCAACCCGTTCGGATCGTCGACCGGCTTAATATTTCCCAATCCCTTTGTCAGGGTAATAGGTGTTTCGATAAAATGAATCGTATATTGTTTTCTACCCGCATTTGACGGACAAAGACTCCATCGCCCCTGTTCCCCCGGCTTCGCGGGAAGGGTCGTCTCCTCATTTGGAGCGCCGACGCTTCCAGGATCAGAGGGCAGCGCACCGGTGTCTTTGTTCATGTGGATCGGTTCTAACCAGGGCGCCGGTCCATGATGGCGGGCAAACGGAACCCGTTTTCCAAAGTGCGGTTTAAAATGAGGCCATGCCGTTTTCCCTGTTTTGGCATCAAATAAAATAGGAGGTCTCTTACCCGGCATCGGTGATTTGTATTTCGGAAAATCAAAGGTTCCCGTGGCTTCAGGTTCCCCTAAAGCCTTATTGCCATCCCATGACCAGTCCCAAACCGTTGCGTCATAAGCTTCAATCTGACCTTTTTCGTCTGAGGTATGACCCGGCTGACCGGCAGGAGGCACCATCATTTTGACCCAATCCTTGATATTGATATCAGGAATCGGTTTGGACCAATCGCTCTGTCCGGCGGTAATATGCCATTTTTTGTCAAACCAATCCATTGTCTTTCCGACCAGCTGATCGGAGGTCACCGGAAGCTTCATTCTTCCCTTCCGGTCTGGAAGCTCCTGTAGAGACGGCATTACATCGGTGCTCGCGAACGGATAGTTACCGGATTGAAGCGTATTATACACACGCCAATAACTCCACATTCCCGCAACATAATGGTGGGCAACATGGCAATGGAAGAGAAAATCCCCTGCCAATTGCTGGCAAAGCCCTGATCCACATTCAGTTTGTAAATCAAGGACCTCAGAAGGACCGATCACCTGAACATCCACTCGATCGGAGGTGGTTCTGACTTCCGGAAATTTTACGGGCCCATTTCCCGCAGCGGTTGCGATAAAGTCAGCTTTTCCGTCGGCTTTGGGTTGTCTTAACCAGCGAATGGTTCCTCCATGAGGGTGGTGGGAATGAAAGACCTCTCCTCCCCCATGAACCAAACGGAATTTGGCGGGATCACCCATATAGGATCTTGGAAGCGCCGTCGGAACATCCGCAAAGGTATAGGCGCTATAACTCATTGATTCATCTTCAAAATGGAAATACTTTTCCTGAAGGGCCAGGTTGTTGACGCCAAAGGGCTCACTCCGATAATTAATCGCGCGGGCGGAAGGCCGATAGGCGTCCGTATTCGGATCTCTTTGCGGAACCATCTCGCCGCTTCTATTTAAAGGTCTAAAAGATTCGTCTCCGATTTCATGATAATAAAGGACAAATTCCCTGAAATCATACTGGGTGGTATTGGCTGTTTTGTTATTGACGATCATCATTTGCCAGCCGCTTT
The DNA here is from genome assembly GCA_016178585.1 of Nitrospirota bacterium. Taxonomy (NCBI): domain Bacteria; kingdom Pseudomonadati; phylum Nitrospirota; species Nitrospirota bacterium. Next base: position 11,300 of record JACOTA010000046.1, on the reverse strand, counting down.
GACTTTCTTTTCCAGAAACCGGATCAAGGTATTTTGAACCCAACGGTTCAACCATAAAAGCGCCGATCAAACCCAGGCTTGCGGCCTCCCGGCCGACATGGCTGTGAAACATGTGGGCGCCTTCCTGCTCATCCACACGAATAAACCATTGGAAAGTTTGACTCTTTCCAGGTTTGATATTGGAATCGGGATTGGACATGGTTGCCGCTTGTCCGGTCGATTTAACAATCATGGAAGATCCATGGATATGGAGGCCGGTGTCTTCGTCCTTCATCTGGTTTCGAAGAATAATTTCGACACAATCACCCTGGTTTCCCCTAAAAGATAAGGGCTGGATCATATCGGTTTGCAACCCGGTGGTCACCGCGCCGGGATTATACCCGGGAGCTTTTCTTGCTTCCTGATTTTTCTTTTCTTCGGCCCGAACGGCGGGAATATTTTCGGTCAGAACATACATATACCCGGGGTGATAATCCAACCACTGGTTTAACGTAATTTCAACATTGATGGCGCTGATGTCATAGACTTTAAGCGGGGCGTTAGCCGGACATCTTCCGCCGCCGGTTACACTCTCCGTATTGGATGCAGGGCCTAGAAAAAAACTTCTATCCATTTGCTGCATCGTGGCCATATCTTTAAAAGGAGTTTTCGCTCCCTGGTGTTCCGAATGAGAGGCGTGCCCGGTACCGATTTCAATCTCTTTCATGAGTTTTTCCATCGCCTCATTAACTTTGTCAGAAACCCCTGCCCGGCCCTCCATTTTTTCTTCAGTTTCGATCTGTGTTTTTAATTTTTTTTGCCAGTCCGAGTCGGATTGATAATTTTCATCGGAAGAAACTTTTTTATAGCGATCCGTCTCTCCGGCGGCCGCCGGATAGACTCCCAGCATCAGGAATGAGACAATGCCAAAAAGGTGCAGACCTTTTTGGAAAATACCTTTGATGGTGAACATGATGATTCCTCCCCCTCTTTTTTTTGTTTGTGCAGGATTTTTTAAAGATTTTATTTTTCATAAATAAAATAAATGAAAAATTGATATGCAGGATTTTTTTAAAAGATAGAAAATAAAATTTTAATTTCTAAGTTCGGCAAAGGCTCATATATATTTAAATCAGAGGATAAAGTCAACAGTTTTTATATTTTTATCAAAATAAAGTATTATTAACTTTTTTAAAACAGAGGCAGGACTATTTCTTCGGTTCATTTGAAGCCGGAGAAAGTGCCAGACGGAACCCGCAGAAATAATTAAAACTTTTGTCATGGGTATCTTTGAATCTGAAATCTGCCCGGACAAAATCCGCCCGGCTGTTCCATGCCCCTCCGCGCAGAACCAGGTATTTCCCTTTATCCGGACCTTTAGGGTTGTCTCTCGGGCTTATTGCGTAATACTCCTGATCATACCAATCTTGCACCCATTCCCAAACATTACCGCTCATATCATAGAGACCTAGTTGATTGGGAAGTTTTTGTTTGACGGGGTGGGTCTCATGATTTGAATTGTCGGAATACCAGGCATATTTTCCAAGATCTTTATCATTGTTTGTTCCGGCCCATCTCTCTTTTCTCCCCTCCTCTCTGGCGGCATATTCCCACTCCGCTTCGGTGGGAAGCCGGTACTTCTGTCCGGTCTGTTCATTTAATCTCTTTAAAAAAGCCTGAGCATCATCCCACATCGCCTCTTCTACCGGCCTGTCAGGGCTTCTAAAATAAGCCGCCGCGTCGCTCCCCATCACCTTTTTCCATTCTCCCTGCGTAACTTCGGTTTCTCCGAGATAAAAATCATCGAGACAAACCCTATGAACCGGTTTTTCATCTTTCATCTCCTCGTCAAAGCTGTTTCCCATTTCAAAACAGCCTCCTTTGATCAACACCATTTTTGGAATTTCCGGCCGTTCATTCTCCGAAGAACCGGATTTAGCGAGGGGGAAAAACACGAACAGCAACAATAAAAAAAATTGCAATCGAAACGAAAACCCAATATTTCTACGGCCTTTCGGGGGGCCATTCATTTCTGTCACTCTTTCCATCCTAAACAAAAACTTTTTGTGGTAAGATTTAAACATGAAGTCTGTTCAATTTTTTGCCTTGATTTTATCGATTCTTTGTCTGCCCGTTCTGGCTGATACTGTAACTTCCCCCTTAAGCATTGAAGTGATTAGAAGCTCGCCCGAACTTTATGACGGTAAAAATATTAAGGTCTCAGGACAGGTTCGGTCGTTAAACCCGTCCCGGGGGAAACGCGGAAGCGAATTCATGGTGCTCGTCCTTGAAAATTCAAATTTCCAGCCCGGCGATTCTTCCCAAACTTTAACGGTTTTCAGCTATTTTACGCCGCCCCTAAAAAAGGGAGGCAGGGTGATCGTAACCGGCGTTTATCACAAGACGGGATATTGGGCCGGCAGCACACATGATCATTTTATTGAAGCCAGTAAAATTACCCCAATAGAAATGAACTGATTTTCTGTTTGGAGTTGAAAGTTACGCCATCCCGGCAATTTAACTTTTAATATCTGAAATTGATCTCTTTCTGCATGTCATGCAAGGTAGACATAACCTCATCTGCCATTTTCTGAGTCAGTTCTATGGTCGGTTCCTTTAAATAATAAGGGCTTAAATCGATGGGCCGGCCATAGTATATTCTCGTTTTTTTACCCACAGACGGAAAAATCCGGCCTTTCGGAAGAATTCTGTTGGTCCCTTCAATCAAAACGGGTAGAATTTTAGCGGGCCTTCCTTCCCAGATGATCTTCCCCACCCCTGCTTTTCCTTTAAGAAGGACGCCTTCTTTCGAACGGGTTCCTTCGGGAAAAAGAACCATCAGGCTGTCTCTTAACATCTGGGTCATCTGATTCATCGCCTCGTAATCCCCTTTTCCCCTGCGAACGGGAAAGGCTCCCCAGCTCGCAAGTATATTTCGAATAACCGGATAATTAAAAAGCTCTTCTTTGGCGGGCGCCCGCCAGCAAACCTTTGAAAAATAAGAAAGCGACGTTACGGCGATTAAAAAAGGATCAATGGCGGAAATATGGTTGGAAAGGATAAGAACGGAACTTTCCCCTGGACGGGGAATATTTTCTTTTCCCAGGACTTCTACGCGGTTTAATATTTTAAAAATAAAATTCCAGAAAGATAAACCAATCGCATGCCAGCAATTCAGAATAAATCCTGGCTCATTCATATCAAATCAAGTCCTGAATAATAATAAGAAGGAGTCATCGTTCAGGGAAGGTTAAGCTTGATTCCCAGCTCCCTTAATTGTTTAGGATCAACCGGAGTGGGCGCATCGGTCATTAAACAGCTGGCTTTTTGCGTTTTTGGAAAGGCGATCACATCCCGTATAGAATTCATTCCGGTCATGATCATGGTCAAACGGTCGAGTCCAACAGCAATCCCGCCATGAGGAGGCGCGCCGAATTCCAGGGCCTCCAATAAAAACCCGAATTTTTTCATTCCTTCTTCATCGGAAATACCGAGCAAAGAAAACACCTTTCGCTGGAGTTCCTTTCGATGAATCCGGATGCTTCCTCCGCCAATTTCCGTTCCATTTAAGACGATATCATAGGCTTTTGCCCTGACTTTTAACGGGTCTTTTTCAAGAAGCGGCAGGTCCTCGTCCATGGGTGATGTAAAAGGATGGTGGATCGCGACATACCTTTTTTCTTCGGGATCAAACTCAAGCAACGGAAAATCAATCATCCAATGAAAATTGTAAATATCCGGTTTGATGAGTTGGAGCCTCTGAGCAATTGATAAGCGAAGGTTTCCGAGGGTTTTGTAAACAACTGGCGGGGCATCTGCAATAAAAATCAGAAGATCCCCGGCTTCTCCTTCAAGTTCTTTTTGAATCGACTTTTGAAGGCCTTCCGGAAAAAATTTTGCAATGGGCGACTCCATCCCTTTTTCAGTCACCTTCATCCAGGCCATCCCTTTGGCGCCATAGGATTTAGCCTCTTCAGTCAGGTCGTCCACCTCTTTTCTGGACATTCCCGCCAATCCTTTTGCATTGAGACCTTTCACGATTCCGTTTTTTTCAACCGCCTCTTTAAAGACCTTAAAGTCGGACCGTTTTACGATTGACGAAACATCCTTTAACTCGAGGCCAAACCGAAGATCTGGCTTATCCGATCCAAAGCGCTCCATCGCGTCGAAGTACGCAAGTCTTTTAAAAGGAAGCTCCAGGTGAATTCCTTTAATTTCCTTAAAAAGCTTGGCGATTAAGATTTCCGTTAAATTCATAATGTCTTCCCGTTCAATAAAAGACATCTCGATATCGATCTGGGTGAATTCAGGCTGACGGTCCGACCGGAGATCTTCGTCTCTAAAACAACGGACAATTTGATAGTACCGGTCTAGTCCCGACACCATTAAAATTTGCTTGAAAAGCTGGGGAGATTGCGGAAGAGCAAAAAACGAACCTGGATTGAGCCGGCTCGGGACCAGGTAATCCCTCGCACCCTCCGGCGTGCTTTTGGTTAGAAACGGCGTTTCAATATCCAAAAAGCCCTGTCCGTTTAAGAACTCACGGGTTAGTTGAGTAATCCGGTGCCTGACTTTAAGGTTTTCCTGCATTTCCGAACGACGCAGATCCAAATAGCGGTATTGAAGACGAACAGATTCTGAAAGGGTTTCATTTTCCTTTTCAATGGAAAAAGGAGGGGTTTTTGACGTATTTAAAACCTCAAGACGGGAAATCTGGATTTCGACCTTTCCCGTTTTTAATTGAGCGTTCTCCGTCCCTTCAGGGCGTTTAACCACAGTTCCAGAGACCTCCAGAACATATTCATTGCGAACCTCTTTAGCCATTTCATAGGCTGTTTTCTCTTCTGGATTGATGACGATTTGAACGAGGCCTTCCCGGTCCCTCAAATCAATGAAAATAAGGCCGCCATGGTCGCGGCGGCGATGGACCCAACCCATTAAAACCACATTTTTCCCCGTATCTTTATCGCTGACCTGACCGCAATAGTGTGTTCGCTTCAATGAAAATTCCTCTCTGATTCTTTTGGTGTCCCGTTTGTTATTGATTAACGACTTTAGGAGTCTTGGATGAAAGAGTGGAATCTGACAGGGTAAGGGATTTTAACTTTTTAACTTCTGAAGAATCCAAAAAACGATATTTTCCAACGGGTAAATCTCTTAATTCCAAAAACGCGTAACGGACCCTTTTTATTTTCAAAACGGGGTGATTGAGTTTAAAAAGCATTTTTTTGATCTGACGGTTCTTCCCTTCATGAATGGTTAATTCAATCCATGAATTTTCCTCGGTTTTCCCCTGCTTTTTAACTGTGGCAGGCGCCGTTTTTTTACCATATAAAAAGATCCCTTCCTCTAATTTCTTAATCCTCTCTTCTTCTAAAACGCCCTTCACCTTCACTTGATAGGTTTTTTGAATTTCCTTTTTCGGATGCATGAGCGCATTTGCAAATTCACCGTCATTGGTAAGCAGGAGAAGGCCTTCCGTATCATAGTCGAGCCTCCCTACGGGGTAAACTCTCCCTTTTACACCCTTTAAAAGAGATAAAACGGTCGGGCGGCCTTCAGGGTCATGGAGAGAAGTAATATAATTCTTTGGTTTATTCAGCAAAATATAAACCTTTTGCTGTTGAGGGTTAATCAATTTTCCGTTAACCTTAATATGATCTTTTTCCGCATCTGCCCTGGTTCCCAGTTCGGTCGCCACTTTCCCGTTAACCGTCACTGATCCCTCAAGAATCAACTCCTCTGCTTTTCTTCTGGAAGCGACGCCTGCGGTTGAAATTATCTTTTGAAGCCGTTCTAACACTTTATAATCCTAATTTTTACCTTTATTTAAGTCTGCTCAAAAACTCCAGAAAATTAAACGCCCAGCACCAAACCCTCCTGGCCATTCAGAAGGGGTCATATGCCCCCTTCGGGGACTTCCTCCATTGTAATTTTGGAGGTGGGTTGCAAGCCGCAGGAACAAAGCCTTGTACCGGAATGTACAGAGTGAGTACATGAGGATCAAGGCTGAAGAGACAACACAGCAGATGGCCCCTTATCAATGGACCAAGTTATTCCCATTCGATGGTGGAGGGAGGCTTCGAACTGATATCATAAACCACGCGATTGATCCCTTTTACTTCATTAATAATCCGATTCGAGAGGCTGGCCAAAACATCAAAAGGGAGACGGACCCAGTCTGCTGTCATTCCGTCCAGGCTTGTCACCGCCCTGATGGCAAGAACGTTTTCGTAAGTCCGTTCATCTCCCATTACACCCACGGTTTTAACCGGAAGAAGAACGCCAAAAGACTGCCATATCGTTTTATAAATTGGGTTTTTTTGAATCTCTTCATTAATAATCGCATCGGCCTCTTGAAGAATGATCAAACGGTTCTTGGTGACTTCCCCGATGATTCGTACAGCAAGACCCGGACCGGGAAAAGGCTGGCGCCAAAGAATTTCCTCGGGCACGCCCATTTCATGCCCCAGTTTTCTCACTTCATCTTTAAAAAGCTCTCTGAGCGGTTCCAGAAGTTTAAATTTCATCCTTTTAGGGATGCCGCCGACATTATGATGGGTTTTAATTTTTGCCGAAGGTCCGCCCTTAAATGACACGCTTTCAATCACATCGGGATACAGGGTCCCCTGAACCAGGTATTTGACCTTTCCTTCTCTTTTAATCTTTTTCGCTTCCTGTTCAAAAACCTTGATAAATTCACTCCCGATAATTTTTCGTTTCTTTTCCGGATCGACCACTTTCTTTAATTTGGCCACAAACTTTTTGGAGGCATCGACATAATGAAGTTTAAATTTTAATTGATTCTTATAGGTATCGACCACCCGTTCGGCTTCCCCTTTTCGTAAAAGGCCGTTATTGACAAAAATACAGGTCAGTTGATTTCCAACCGCCTCATGAACAATGGTCGCCGCAACGGTCGAGTCAACGCCTCCGCTAAGGGCGCAAATAACATGATCGTCATCGACTGCCTCCCGGATTTCCTGCAAGGCCTTTTGATGAAAAGAAGAGATGTTCCAGGCCGGTAAACATTGACAGATGGAATAAACAAAATTTTGAAGGATTTTTATCCCCATCGGGGTATGAACGACTTCAGGATGAAATTGAATTCCATAAAAACGCCGTTTCGCATCCTTCATCGCGGCAATCGGAGAGTTTTCCGTATGTCCCGATTTAATAAACCCGGGAGGCATCTTTTCAATTTTATCGCCGTGGCTCATCCAAACGGTAATGACGGAAGAAAGGGTAAAAGTCGTAATGTCTTTAAACAGGTCGGAACTGTCTTCAATAAACATGTCCGACTTGCCATATTCCCGTTTCAGGCCTTTTAAAACCTCTCCCCCTAAAACTTTGGTCATCAATTGCATTCCGTAGCAAATTCCAAGAACCGGAATTTTCATCTCAAACACGCGCTTATCGCAACCGGGCGCTTTGGCCGTGTAAACGCTGGAGGGTCCGCCCGAAAGAATAATCCCTTTAGGCTTGAACGCTTTTATTTTTTGATAGGAAACATCATAGGGGAAAATTTCGCAATAAACTTTGTTTTCCCGTACGCGGCGGGCGATTAGCTGGGTATACTGCGATCCGAAGTCAAGGATGATGATTTTTTCCTTATTCTCGTACATTTAGTTTTCCCATTCCCTTCGATAATTAGGCGCTTCTTTGGTGATGATGACGTCATGCGCATGACTTTCCCGTAATCCGGCCTGAGTCAAACGTATGAACCTGGTCTTTTTCCTTAAATCATCAATGGTTTCACACCCGCAGTACCCCATGCCGGATCGAAGGCCTCCGACCAGCTGGTAAACGATTGCGGAAAGCGACCCCTTATAAGGGACCCGTCCTTCGATCCCCTCTGGAACCAGTTTGTTCTCAGGGGCGTTTTCCTGAAAATAACGATCCCGGCCTCCCCTTTCCATGGCGCCGAGAGAACCCATCCCCCTGTATACCTTATAACTTCTCCCCTGATAAATCACCGATTCGCCCGGAGATTCCTCGGTGCCCGCAAACATTCCCCCAATCATGACTGTTCTGGCGCCGGCCGCTATGGCTTTGGCAATGTCACCCGAAAATTTAATCCCGCCATCGGCAATCACCGGAATCCTGGCTTTTTCGGCAACCTGAACAGTGTTCATAATCGCTGTAATCTGTGGCACGCCCGCTCCTGCAACGATTCGGGTCGTACAGATCGAGCCGGGACCGACGCCAACTTTGATCCCGTTTACACCTGCTTTAATTAAAGCTTCGGCGGCCTCGCCGGTCGCTACATTTCCGCCAATAATTTCCATTTTAGGATATTTTCTCCGAACCGCCTTAACCGTATCGAGAACCGATTGAGCATGGCCATGAGCCGTATCAACCACGATCACGTCGACTCCAGCTTTCACCAGGCCATCAACCCTTTCCATCGAATCTCTTCCAACGCCGACAGCCGCACCTACCCTTAACCGCCCCCATTTGTCTTTACAGGCATTCGGATACGCAATCTGCTTTTCGATATCTTTAATGGTGATCAGGCCCTTAAGTTCAAATTTTTTATTCACGACCGGCAGTTTTTCGATCCGGTTCTTTTGGAGAATTTCCCGGGCTTCCTCGAGGGTCGTCCCCTCGGGAACAGTAATTAAATTTTCTTTGGTCATCACTTCGGAGACCTTTAAACTCATTCTTTTCTCAAACCGCAGATCCCGGTTCGTCAAAATACCGACCAACTTGTTATTGGAGGTCACCGGAATTCCCGAAATATGATGCTGGGACATCATCGTTAAGGCGTCCCCGATTTTCTGTTCGGGAGAAATGGTGATCGGATTAATAATCATCCCGCTTTCAGATTTTTTCACCTGTTCAACTTCGGTAACCTGCTCTTTTATAGAAAAAGCCCGATGAATGATCCCCATGCCCCCTTCTCGTGCCAGGGCAATGGCCAGGCGGGATTCGGTGACCGTGTCCATCGCGGCGCTGACAATGGGAATATTTAAAGTGATATTCTGGGTCAATAAGGTTTGAGTGTTAACATCTTTGGGAAGAACATTACTATAGGCGGGAACTAATAAGACATCGTCAAAAGTTAAACCGGTTTCTATGTCCTTAGGGGTCATTTTTCTCTTTCAGTCTTCCATAAAATTTTCAGTAAAAATATTGATTTTAAAAGATAAATAGATAATTCTCACACTTTCTTTAGTGATTGAAATAAAGTTGGTCAAGTTTAACAAAGATAAAAATCTTGGTCAAGATAAAACATTTTTCTCTATTAAATTCATAGGTTTTGGTTGACAACGGCCGTCCAAAAGCCTACTATCTCATCTTGCATACGGCTCTGAATTTTTATTTCAGGGCTTTTTTTATTGATTTTTCCAGATTAGGAAAAGGGATGGCAACTCTAGTCGTCGTAGGCGCCCAATGGGGCGATGAGGGAAAAGGGAAAATCGTCGATATTTTATCCGAAAAGGCTGATATGATTGTTCGTTATGCCGGCGGGCATAACGCGGGTCATACGGTCATAATAGACCATGAAACCTTTATTCTCCACCTCATTCCATCGGGAATTCTTCACAAAGGCAAAACCTGTATTATTGGGAACGGAGTGGTTTTTGATCCCGCAGCCTTTATTGAAGAAAAAGAAACTTTAAAAAAAAGGGGAATCGAAGTTTCCCGAAACCTCTGGGTCAGTAAAAACGCCCACCTGATTATGCCCTACCACCGGGCGATAGACCGGGCAAGCGAAAACTTAAAAGGTACCCGAAAAATCGGGACCACCGGCCGGGGAATCGGGCCAAGCTACTCCGATAAAATCTCCCGAATTGGCATTCGGGTTTCCGATCTATTAAACGAAACCCTTTTCAGGGAAAAACTTAAAACAAATTTAGCAGAAATGAACTTTTTTCTTGAGCATCTTTACAAGGCGAAAGGTTTTGAACTGGACGCCATTTTTAATGAATATATGGAATATTCCAAACAGGTCTCCGAATTTGCCGCCGACACCCATCTTATGATCCACCAGGCAATACAGGGTAAAAAGAATATCCTTTTCGAAGGCGCTCAGGGAACTCATCTGGATATCGACCATGGAACTTATCCCTATGTCACCTCCTCAAGCGCTGTTGCCGGCGGAGCCTGCACAGGCGCCGGGGTCGGCCCCACGGCGATCAACAAAGTTTTGGGCGTCGCCAAAGCCTATTCAACCCGGGTCGGAAGCGGACCTTTCCCGACTGAAATAAAAGGAAAAGAAGCCGAAAATTTACGGGATCTAGGAAAAGAGTTTGGTTCAACAACCGGGAGGCCAAGACGTTGCGGCTGGTTTGACGTATTGGCTGTCCGGTATTCGGTTATGGTCAATGGGCTCTCAAGCCTGGCCATTACCAAGCTCGATGTTCTCGATACCTTTGACTCGATTCCGGTTTGCACGGGTTACCGTTTTAAAGGAAAAACTTTTAAAGAAATGCCGACAGAATTTGATGTCTTAAATGAAGCCGAACCGGTTTACGAAATCCTCCCCGGGTGGAAAAGCTCCACTCTGGGCGTTACAGAAATTAAAAAACTCCCTCAAAAGGCTCAGACCTATTTAAATAAAATTGAAGAGTGGAGTCAGTGTGAAATCGAAATGATTTCTACCGGCTCGAAAAGGAATGAAACGATTTTCATCAATCACCCTTTCAGCTTGACCTGATCCGTTGGATTTGATAGATTGAGCCTCTTGTTTTTAGAGCCGCTAGCTCAGTTGGTAGAGCACCGCCCTTTTAAGGCGGGTGTCGTTGGTTCGAATCCAACGCGGCTCACCATTTATACTTGGGGGCCCGTGCGAATTTGTGAAGCAAAATTCTCCGATGCCCCCAACCCCCGGTTCACATCCAGGCAAAGCCTGTTATGTGATCCCACTTTTTTATAATATTATCGGCACTGCGGAATCGTGCCGAAAGCAACATGTTGGTCAAAAAGTCTCATATGCAAGGCCGCAGTTTTGAGGGCGACTGAGGCGTACATAGTACGTACGTTGAAGAAGGCCGAAAAACGAGAACGCAGCAGATGAGCTTTTTCACCAACATAATCGGGTCCCCATCGTCTAGCCCGGCCTAGGACACCGCCCTTTCACGGCGGTAACACGAGTTCAAATCTCGTTGGGGACATCAATAAAATCAAGGGTTTATCGATTCTGATAAGCCCTTTTTTATTGGACTGTGACCAAATTGTGACCAAGTTTATCCAGTCTTTGATGGTCTCGTAAAAAGTCAGCATACTGGAATCAGATGAAAATATTGATCAGAAAACTCATATTTCCCTTTATTTTCAAGGGTTTTTGTGGTAAAAAGCTTCTTAATTCCACACTG